>WGED01000095.1 GCA_015492915.1 Cyclobacteriaceae bacterium | reverse complement strand
GAATAATAGGTTACTAATAAAAATTCTACGAATGTCAAGGTATGTGTTTTTGGGAGTTTTTTTACAGATGGTACTGGCGGGGATGCTCCTGGCTTCCAGATCCGAGGCGCAGCGTCAAAGCCTTGATAACATTTTAATAACTGTTGAGATCGACAATCTCACGCTTGAAGATGCCCTTGCATTGTTATCTGAAAAAACGGAGTTTAACTTCTCATATAATGACATCCGGATCAATGAAGAAAAGATCATTTCAGTGATTGCCAGAAAACAACCGATGTCGGAATTTCTGAAAAAATTATCCAGAAAATATGAATTGAAATTTAAGCGGATCAATGAAAATATTTATGTCAGTAAAAAAGAAGTCCCCGGTGCTGATGTGGAAGAGGAATTCACCAATTTTCTTCAGGAAAGGAAGGTGACAGGCAGAGTAACTTCTGCTGAGGATAATTCAGGCTTGCCGGGGGTTAATGTTATAGTAAAAGGCACTTCCAAAGGAACCATTACTGATGTTGACGGTAATTTTGTCATCAATGTGCCGGAAGAGGGCGCCGTTCTTGAGTTTAGTTTTGTCGGTTATGTCACGGAAAGCATTGAGGTGGGCAACAGATCCGTAATTGATGTATCCCTCATTCCTGATGTCCAGCAACTCTCCGAAATAGTGGTAATCGGTTACGGTGAACGGGAAAAGAAAGACCTCACCGGCGCCATATCAAGCATGCAGGCCAAGGAAATTCAGCAGGCTCCCGTGATGAGTGCCGAACTGGCTATGCAGGGTCGCATGACCGGTGTGCGGGTCGTTAATAATAGTGGCGCTCCCAATGCACGCCCAACCATCAATATCCGTGGTATCGGTACATTTAATAACGCTTCCCCGCTCTACGTTATTGATGGTATTTTGGTCGAGGAATACGGTGAGGGACAGGGAGGCCGTGTAGGTGATCTGAGAGGCACGGTGAACATATGGACACTCATCGACCCGGATGATATTGAAAATATTTCCATTTTGAAAGATGCTTCTGCAGCGGCCATATACGGTAGCCGTGCTGCCAATGGTGTGATTCTCATTACGACAAAAAGAGGTAAAGTCGGTGGGGCAAAGATCAATTTTAATGGATATTTCGGAATTCAAAATATTCCAAATTTTAGTGTACTGGATGTACCGGCATATACAAAACTGATTCAGGAAGAGTATCAGAATGACCCTGCGAGTACACCTTTGATGGATCCTGTATATGATCCCAATAGTCCTGAGTACCTTGGAAATATGCCAACAATAGACCATCAGGCCGCATTGACAAATAAAAACGCCGCAATCCAGAAGTACAACATCAATGTTTCCGGTGGCAGTGAAAAAACAACCTATTTTGCTTCTGTCGGATATCAGTCTCAGGAAAGTGCGCTAATCCAGAATAATCTGGAGAGATATTCCCTTTCGACAAATGTGAGCAGTAAAGTAGGAAAAGTATTTGAAGCGGGAATTAATATAAGAGGTGCCTATGAAAAAGCACTGGATAATACCCGCAGCAGCTTAAATGAACAAGCAATAAATGTACCTCCCTGGCAGCCGATATATGAGGATGGAGACCCCAAGCTTTTAGGTTATGCTACAGTAGTGGATTCTACGCAGGAAAGAAACCTCAACCATCCGGTATGGGGAGGGTCGTCGACTGATCCTCATGAACCATTGTATAATGTCAATTATACAAAACGTTGGGGCCCGTCAACCGGCATGAACAGGTTCGGCGAGCAACAATTAAAGTTGTTGGAATATGAGTTGTACCGCACAATTAGCAGCGGTTACCTGCAATTGGAGCTATTGAAAGGGTTAAAATTTAAAGGTACGGTAAGCCTTGATTGGATGTATAACAGAAGAAATTCTTTTGTTGATATAAACAGTGTACTGTTTAGCATCACTCCTCCGAATCCATGGACCATCGGTGACGGCACCTCGGCCGGAACATATGAAGAGCGTCACAGCAGGCAATATACGTTACAGCTCGATTTCACAGCCAGCTACACCAGGTCTTTTGGCGAGCATAACATTGACATTCTTTTCAATGCCATGGATCAGTATTGGCAGTGGGAAAATATAACCGGGAGTACTGAAATGCTTCTTAACAATGACCGTGACAGGCTGTGGATAGGGGGTGATCCTGTTTATGTTCGCGCATTCAACGGCATAGATCGCAAACAACGAATTGGTTATCTTGGTCGTTTCAGCTATAATTACGCCAGTAAATACTATTTGGATTTGACAGTAAGACGGGATGCAAGTTCCGGTTTTGCTCCTGATTACCGATGGGGTACATTCCCTTCAGTATCTGCTGCCTGGAGAATCAGTTCCGAATCATTCATGAGCGGCCTTACCTGGATCAATGACATGAAATTCCGTGGTGGATGGGGCCAACTGGGTAATGATAAAAACTCCGGTAATTATGCCTATTTGTCATTGGTTGGAACTACCCCCACAGCGTCTTTCGGTTCTGGCCCCGGCAATGGTATCGGTACAACTTACTGGGGATACCGGTTACCCAGTTTCCCTGTTGAAGATCTGACATGGGAGGTTGCTGAGACTTCGAATGTTGCTGTCGATGCTATATTATTTAAAAATAAGTTCAATGTCACGATTGAATGGTATAGCCGGACGATGAGGGATATATTACAGGCGTCTGAGCTCCCGCCATCAGTAGGAAATGAGTGGCAGCCGACACTGAATATTGCCTCAGTCCGGAACACGGGATGGGAATTTGAACTGGGATATAACGGCAATCTGGGTGATTTCACCTACCAGATATCAGGTAATATTTCTACAGTCAAAAATGAAGTGATTAAGGTTTTTAATGATCAGCCTTTTGGCGGCGAAACGAGTCGTATTGAGGTCGGTTATCCGCTGTATTATCTGTGGGGATGGCAGGTGGAAGGAATGTTCCAAACTCAGGAAGAAGTGGATGCTTATCAGCAAAAGACCACTGATCAATTGGCTGCATATCAATCACCGGGAGACCTCTATTTTAAGGATATTCATGGAGACTGGGATGATGAAACGAAAAAATACATTCCGGAGCCTGACAGCGTTGTAAACGCCAATGACAGGACATATCTTGGAAAAACCATACCGGGATTTACCTATGGTATCAGTATTTCCGCTCAATGGAAGGGGTTTGATATTAGTGCCTTGTTTTATGGCGAAGGCGATGTTTCGAAATATAATTGGGCCAGAAGAGGTGGTGAAAGCATGTCATCCAATGGAAACAACCAGTGGACCTCTGTCGAAAACAGATGGACCGGTCCGGGCACATCTACTACCATGCCCAGGGCGGTGATCTCCGATCCGGCAGGTAATACCAGGTTTTCTGACCGTTGGATTGAAAGTGCTGCATTTTTCAGGCTAAACAACTGGCAAGTTGGCTACAGCCTGCCAAAGACTCTCATGGATAAGGCTGACTGGATCGAGAGATTCAGGATTTATGTTGGTGGCCAAAACAATTTTACCATTACCAAATGGTCCGGAATTGATGTTTCCAACGACGGGTTCCCATTACCCAGGACGGTGACATTTGGCCTGCAGGCAACTTTTTAGTCATAAGATGTAGTAATTCAAAAAGAGAAAACGATGAATAATCCAAGTTATAAAATTTTTGGAACAATCGCTTTGATCATGCTGATAATAGGCGGTTGTAATGAAAGCAAACTAAATCTGCGGCCTCTTGCTGAAACGGAGGGCGATATATTTGATGAAGAGGTTGATTTTGACCGTGCGGTGATGGGCATTTATGCCAAAATAACAGATATATACTGGTATAATATGAATCAGCCCAAACACAGAATGTGGCATGCCCCGGGCGACGACATCACGACAATGGGTATAACGCCATTTGAAACTTTTGCCGGATTGCAGCCGGCAACACCTGAACTGAATGCTAACGGAGGTGATGTGCGGGAGACCGGATACTGGAGAGCGGTGTACAATATTGTTTCGAGGGCGAACATTGTATTGCAAAAAATTGATGAAGAGGATGGAGTGATTAAAACGCCGGGAATGAAAGATGCTTTTCATGGTGAGGCATTGTTTCTGAGAGCATGGTCATTTTTTCAGTTATGGAATTTCTTCGGCCCTGCTGCACCGGTGATCACGGAACGCATCACGTCGCAGGCGGGAATAAACCCACCGAGTTCCAAAGGGACGGAGTTACTGGATCAGGCAATCGATGACCTGCAACGGGCTGCCAATTTACTGCCCGCTTCTTGGGATGATAAATACAGGGGGCGTGTAACAAAAAGCTCGGCCAACGGAATGCTTGGGAAAGTACTTGTTTTTCGGGGAACGGTAAACGGCTCATCTTCGGATATGACGGAGGCAATTGCGGCCTTCAATAAAATTAATGATAAGGTGCTGATCGATAAATACAGTGATAATTTCTCCGTTTATCAGGAAAACAATGCCGAGTCGTTGTTCGAATTTCAGGCTGGTTCACCACCGATCTTTGATAATGTATGGCTTTCAAATGATTTTGACAGGGCTGTCGGTACTATGACTACTTTTTGGGGATATTTTGACGCCCACTGGTCGATTTGGGACCCGAATAACAGACTGCTGGCATCTAATAAATTTATCAACAAATTCAATACAGACCCACGGTTTTTGTATGCGGTGGATTCAGGCTATACGAATCACATTACTAAATATGTTCGTGAGAATCTACTGGTAGGTGCAGGCGTCGGATCGGTAAATAACCCCAGGATTCTTCGTTATGCGGACATATTATTGCTCAAGGCGGAGGCCATTCTGAAGTCAGGCGGTTCGAAATCTGAAGTAATAGGCCTGATCAATCAGATTCGTACCAGGGCCAGAAATTGGGGCGGAGGAACGGAACCGGCAGATCATGACACCAACGAAACAGATGAGAATACGATCATGCAGTGGATTATGGATGAGAGGATGATTGAATTATTCGCCGAGGAGGCGCACCGGTGGTTCGACCTGAGAAGGTGGCATATGGCCGGGTACATCAATCTGGGTACATGGACCGGAGACGACAACGGATTCAGTTCGCTGAGAAGTGATTTCAATTTTGATGTGAATACACACCTGTATTTCCCTGCACCTGAAGGAGAAGTGAATTTGAACCCGAATATAATTCAAAATCCCGGCTATTAAATTATTAACAATAGAGTTGTTTAAAGTTTCATAAAGCGACACACATCGGTGTGCCGCTTTTTTTGGGTTCCATGAGAAATTAACGATTATTTTGAAAATTGACAGGAAGAGGGGGGAGTGACTGCCTCGACGTGTATTGTTTGAATTATGGGTATGAAATATCGGAATATTTTTATTACCATTTTTATGCTGTCTACGGTAGGTTGTGCTTTCCATGACGAAGAAACACTCTTCAGGCAAGTGCCGCCTTCACGTTCGGGCATCCGTTTCAGGAATGAGATTACTGTTACGGATTCTGTAAACGGACTGACCTTTGAATACATTTATAATGGTGGGGGAGTGGCTGTGGGTGACTTTAATAACGATGGCCTGAAAGACCTGTTTTTTGCCGGTAACATGGTGTCTTCAAAACTTTATCTGAATGAAGGCGCACTCAGATTCAGGGACGTGACTGCTGATGCGGGATTGGTGACGGACCGATGGTGCACAGGAGTTTCAGTTGTTGACATCAATGACGACGGGCTACAGGATATATATATCTGTGTTGCCGGACCAGAGGCAGGAAAATCCAGAGAAAACATCTTTTTTATTAACCAGGGAATTGACAATAACGGCATTCCGCACTTTGAAGACCGGTCTGCTGTAATGGGACTGGATGATGAAGGATACAGTACTATGGGAGTATTTTTCGATTATGATAAAGACGGCGACCTGGACCTGTACATACTCACCAATTCCATGGAAGGATCGATGCGGAATGCAATCAGACCGATTCGCGTGAATGGCGAAGCTGAGAGCACCGACCGACTCTACCGCAATACCGGGCATGGAAAATTTACCGATTTTTCAAGAGAAGCCGGGATTCTGATTGAGGGGTACGGGCTTGGTGTTGCGCTGTGTGATATCAATCAGGACGGCTGGTCCGACATCTATTGTGCAGATGATTTTATTTCAAATGATTTGCTGTGGATTAACAACGGCGACGGCACTTTTACGGAAAGTGCAGGTGAGTATTTCTATCATTTTACCAACAGCGGCATGGGTATGGATATCGCTGATATTAACAATGACGCCTTGCCGGATGTAATCGTACTCGATATGCTGCCACCGGACAATTTGCGTCAAAAATTGATGATACCCTATCGCAACACAGGCAAATTTTACAGCGCCTTGAAAAGTGGGTATCTGCCGCAATTTCTGAGAAATACGTTTCAGTTGAATCGCGGGAAATTTAAAGACGGGAAATACAGATTCAGTGAGATCGCATACCTGTCGGGAATTTATCAGACGGATTGGAGCTGGGCGCCGTTATTGGCAGATTTTGATAATGACGGCTGGAAGGACCTGCTGATCACCAACGGCTTTCGTAAAGATGTCACCAACCTGGACTATATCAGAAAGATCATCGAGCAATCACGATTTGGCGATGAAGAAACACGCATGCAGTACATGATCTCTGCCATGGAAAAACTACCAGATGTAAAACTGCCGAATTATATATTTAAAAATGAAGGTAATCTGTTATTCACAGATAAATCGCATGAGTGGGGGTTGACTATGTCGACATTTACCAACGGGACTGCTTTTGCCGATCTGGACAATGACGGGGATCTCGACATTGTCTTAAATAACATCGATCAGGAAGCTGTGTTGTACGAAAACAGGCTCCTGCCATCATACAAATCATCCGGAAATCATGGATTTCTCATAGTTCGTTTCAGTAGTAAGGTCAGGGATTATGAAAAAATCGGATTAAAGATCTGGGTGTTTCAAAACGGCAACAGGCAGTTTTTTGAATATTCCCCGTACAGAGGATACAAGTCAACAGTTGAACAGGATATTCATATCGGTCTGGGAGCTGCAAAAGTAATTGATTCATTGGTGATTCAATGGAATGACGGCCTGATCCAGATCATTGATAATCTTGCCGCAAACGAAATACTTGAGATATCAAAGTCCGCAAAGCATGCAACGGTGGAAGGAAGCTACATTAAGAATTTTATGGATACAGACAGCTCCGTCGGGTTTAATGATATCACAAATGATATCAATGTGGATTACAAACACGAAGAAATGCCTTCCGGCGATTTTAAGATCACTCCAACCCTGCTTCATAAATTGTCAGCATACGGGCCATCAATTAGTGTTGGAGACATCAACATGGATGGCAGGGAGGACTTCTTTGTCGGCGCTGATCATGGCAGAAATCCGGCAATATTTATTCAGCGTCCGGATAATACATTTATGAAAAATGACTTTCCGCTTGACAGTAATTTTGAGGACATGGGTGCACTGTTGTTTGATGCCGATGATGACGGCGACCCCGACTTGTATGTGGTTTCGGGCGGATATCGTTGGCAGGCAGGCAGCTCCCAATATCAGGATCGTTTATATTTTAATGACGGCACGGGAAATTTCAGTAAACGGGAAGACGCGTTGCCGTCAATCGCCGGCTCGGGGTCATGTGTTGTGGCAGCGGATTATGACAAAGACGGAGACCTCGATCTCTTTATCGGGGGTAGGGTAGAAGGCAGGAATTACCCGCTTACTCCCCAAAGCTATCTGCTCGAAAATTCGGGTGGAACTTTTGAAAATCGTTCCGAACGCCTGCCGGATCAGGGCCGGCTCGGTATGGTTACTTCGGCGATATGGACAGACGTCGACAACGACGGGTGGCCCGATCTGATGATTGTGGGAGAGTGGATGCCCGTTACCGTTTTGCTTAATAAGAATGGTCGGTTTGTCAATGCGACTTCGGAATATAGTCTAGATGAAACGACAGGATGGTGGAACAGTATCACCGGAGCAGACCTCGATCTGGATGGTGATACCGACTACATTTTGGGTAATTACGGACTTAACTCCTACTTTAAACCTTCACCTGAAAAACCTGTTGAAATTTATTGTGCCGATTTCGACAGAAACGGCCGGGTTGATCCGATCATCACCCAATACTTTGGTGATGAAGCGTTCATTGTACACCCGTACAATATTCTCACTGATTTGATTCCCGGAATTAAAAACCGTTTCAAAACATATTCGGATTACGGAAGCATGCCGTTTAGGGATTCCTTTTTGCCGGAAGAGTTGGCAGAGGCTTTTCGGTTGAATTGTAAAATGATGAGATCCGTAGTGCTGGAAAATAAGGGTGGAAAAAGGTTTGAAATTCATGACTTGCCTGTTGAAGTCCAGTTTTCGCCTGTCTTCGGTATCCTGGCTGAAGATATCAACGGAGACCAAATGCCTGATCTTATCATGGTTGGAAACAGTTTTTCTGATGAAACTATTACAGGGTATTACGATGCATCACTTGGCAACATCATGATAAATAAGGGCAATTTTCAATGGACAGCAATACAGCCGGTGTTATCGGATTTCGTAGCCGAAGGAGATAAGAAAGCTTTGGCAAGGATTATAGTCAACAATCGGCCTGTGTATTTGATAAGTGTAAATGATGGTGATTTGCAGGCATATATCATGAAAGAGCAAAGTGAGCCTTTGCATCTGCATACTCAGCAAAATGATTGGTTTGTCATATATGATTTTAACGGATTAACAGTAAAAAGGGAAATTTATCGGGGGAGCGGCTTTTTATCTGCTTCGTCAACAAGTATTCTGATTCCACACGGAGCGAAAAAGATAACAGTTCGGCAATATAGCGGCTCAACCCGGGAAATAAATTGAACCCCAAAAATCACTCTTTTCTCATAAGAATCGAATAGTACCGGATCAATTTGCCGGCCATTCTGTAACGATTTGTTCCTTTTTCCTGTCCCAATACATTTTTTTACCTTCGCGATAAGCGCGTGTAGCCATGATGATGCCGATCGAGTGCCAGTAGCCGGTCATAATGTGGCCGTTGGTTTGCTGATTTCGATCGCGCATGCACTCGATCCAGTTGTCGAGGTGAGCCTTGCTGTCATCACTCAAACTTGTGGGGGGTACTTTACTTTCAAATTCCGGGATAGTTATGAGTTCGGCAATGCCTTTATCGACCGCTTCTTTGAATCCGGCATAAAAATCGAATCCACCCGGCAAATGCTGGTGCTCCGGAATAAAGAACCAGCGCGGGCTGCCTTCGCCGCCATGAGCATAGAGGGTCCCCTTTTTACCCCGTATAATGGTATGGTCGCCAAACTTATTGGCGTAACTTGAAGAGTATGAATATAAGAATTTTGCTTCGTCATAATTTGCCAATGCCTGGAATGTGTCCGGGTTTTCCCTGATATCAGGCCAGCCGAATATGCCTCCGTTTGCCACCATGCTGTCGGGAATGGCTGTGTCGGTATAAAAGTGCACCAACCCGATGGCGTGACTCATCCATTGCGAGGTGATGCCTCCCGAAAAATCTTTGAAAATCCTGAATTCAAAATACATCCAGGGGTTAAACGGCCGCCAGGGCTTGCCGAGTAGCCAGCGGTTCCAGTCTGTGTCTTCTTCACGAATGGCTTTCACATCGGGATCATCCGGGTCATGCCATCGATGGTTATTATCATTCCAGTTGTGTTCTATTTTGGTAATCTGACCAAGCTTGCCCGATCGAATTATGTCTCGTATTTTAATGTGAATCGGCTCGCTGACCCACTGGGAGCCCATTTGCACCACTTGCTTTGAATTCAGCACCACATCCCGCGCCAGCTTGGCTTCCTCGATATCTTGTGCCATGGGCTTTTCGCAATAACAGTCTTTGCCCGCCTGCACTACCTCCGCCAGGATTTTTGCGTGCTGATGGTCACCTGTTGCGATCATCACGGCGTCAAGGTCTTTCATGTTCAGCATGTCCTCAGAATACTTGAACTGCCTGACACCTGTCCCGAAGCGCTTTTTGCAATCTGCCGCCGCTTTCTCGCGATTCACCTTCCAGATGTCACAGACTGCAACCACGCCGAGGTTTTTATCTTTCCATGACATTTCGACCATTTTCCGATGGCCACGGCTGCGACTACCTGTGCCGAGAAACCCGATATTAATGCGATCATTAGCTCCTGCGATCCTTGCGTAGGATCGTGCGGGCATATTCATGGACAGTCCGGCGTAAAGTCCTGCTGTGCCTGCTGCGGTTTTTGCTACAAATTTCCGTCTGGTGATCTTTTGCTGTTTCATTTGATTTCTTTTCATAAAGGAACGCCCGTTTTTATAATTTTATGTAAAATACTGAATTTACAAAACAGAGTCTATAAAGTCCGGGCGATTTATGGCAAACGAAACAAGATAGCCAGTGTATAAACCGGGTTATAACACTTTTCCTATGAGAAAAAGGCCATTTTTTCATAGCCTTTGCAACCCCTGGCCCTGGAGGGGAATCCCTGCGCGCATGGTACCTTTTAGGAATCAAAGGGTGTGCGGCGGGAAATCATCCTTTTTTCATGACTTACCAAGCAGAATAATTCATAAATACCCCAAAATTCTCAATAATCTTTCTATTCCGAGTTTAAATTACTGCAAAATCTGGCACTTCGTTCACGTTTGATTCGTCAACATAAAAGTGCATTATGCCTCCTTATCAAACGTGCTGATTTTCTTCCCGCCCTGGCGGGACAAGTTGTACTTTAACCTCTCATAACAAAATCCTGGTGAGAATTTTGGGTTTACGCTGAGCGCACCGAAGAGCCTCCTAATTGGAAATGAGATGATGATATTCATCAGATTCTTCGGGCTGCGTCCTTTATCCCAATCCGTCATGCTGAATTCATTTCAGCATCTCGCTAACCATAACTATAGAATTTTCCTACATCTGATGCAACATTGCGATATGAGACCCTTAAATACACGCCTGCCGGCGAGGCAGGAATTCAGGGCGACTTGGTGTTTTTATAGAAATGCACTACTCCCATTCAGGGGGTCCCACAACGGTGTGCGGGAACTACGTTTTTAAAATTTAAAAAAGAAAAAAAGCGATAGCCCCCGGGCCTGTTCCGGGGCATCCTTCAGTCTGCATTGATGCTGCCATGAGGAAAAGGCCATTTTCTCATGGAAGATGGAGGGATGGGCCTAAGTACTACATCTTTCGGTACACCTCCATCAGATATTCTTTGGTGAGCTTGTCTTTCCAGTCATGGCCCATGGCGTGCGTCCACATGTGGGGCAGGTTGTAGGCCACATCGGCCATGCGCGTTATCTCTTCGTCAGACCAGTTTGCGGAGAGGTTTTTCGGAATGTCTATATTGTGCTTTCTCACCATCTCATTGAATTCCGCCACGGCGTCGCCGTAAAATTCTTCGAGATATTGAAACGCGATGCAATTGGCCAGGCCGTGCCGCGTACCGAAAACGTAAGACAGGCCGTAGGAGAAAGCATGGCAGGCGCCCACTTCCGAATAGGTGAGGCTGAGCCCGCCAAACAGCGAGGCGATCATGAGTTTTTCATCATTTTCAGGGCTGCGGCCACTGTCGGGGCCCGAGAACACATCCCTGCACAGCTTGAGCGCCTGCTCGCCGTAAGCCTTGGAGAACTCATTGTAAAAGATGCCGCTCTCCGACTCGATGCAGTGTATGAAACAGTCCATGCCCGTGTAGAACCATTGATTTTTAGGCACGGTGGCCGTGAGCTCAGGATCGAGCACCACCTGGTTGAAGACCGTCCAGTCGCACTTGAGCCCCAACTTCTTTTCGGGGCCCGTGAGCACCGCCGTCATCGAACATTCGGCGCCCGTGCCTGAGGTGGTGGGCACGCCGGCATGATAAACGCCCGGTTTTTTCACGAGGTTGAGGCCCTGATAGAGCGACGAGGAGCCTTCGTTGTTGATCATGAGTGCGGTGGCCTTGGCGATATCCATGATGCTGCCGCCGCCAATGCCGATAATGCCGGAGGGCTTGCCTTTTTCCGCAAGGATCTGATCTCGTATCCTGTCCACCTGTTCGGTGGTGGGCTCGTGGGAGTCCACATCTTCGAAGAAAAGCATGTCTTCATCATGGAGCGGGATGCGTTTTTCCAGTTCCTTACCGCGGAAATACTCATCCACCACAAAAACCATAAAATGATCATTCTCCGCTCTTTTAGGCTCAAGGATATCATCCAGTTGGTCGAAGGCGCCGCGCCCGTAGCAAACCTTGTCTATATTTTTGAAGTTTTTATGCATGATTTTGTGGTTAACAGATCAGTGAATTTCAATATTATTTCTTTTAATAATTTCTGTTTCTATGGGTTAAGAGTTTATCTCAAAAGCAACGAAAGCAAAAATCTTTGCAGCTTCTTTGCGAATCTCCGTGGGATACTCCAAGGAGTGTGACAACCCTCCAAGTTGCGTCACTAAGTTGTCCAAAGCAGGCGCAGAGTTACGCAGAGACTTTTAAGAAAGTTTCTTGGCTACAACACTTTCGTGACGGCTGCCACGAGCTTATCGGCATATTCCGCCAACTCGTCCTCTTTCCAGGTGCATTGTATGCCCACGGAGATCAGTCTGCTCATCACATCTTCCGATTTCGGCAATGACAGATTGTTGTAATCC
>WGED01000094.1 GCA_015492915.1 Cyclobacteriaceae bacterium | reverse complement strand
GTCCTCACTCCAGTTTTTATTCACGGGTGCCAGATCGGTGTAGTTGGAGTAAAACCCCACACGCCAGCCTTTCGATTTGATGTAATCTGCGAGCTTCTTCGCAGCCACATTACCGCCCCGCCGCGGCGCCGTCTCCAGCCTGAAGGTGTAGCTCTCGCCCCCGTCGCGCCAGATACCTTCGTGATAGCGGATCGTCAGATGCTCAATGCCCAGGCTGCGTAGGCGGTCCGCCTCCGCTTTCAGGTCATCGTGGTTGGGATTGCCGTTGATGCGCCAGAGGCGGTCGACCTGAAAGGAGCGCATGGGCGAGGGTGGGTTGTCGATGGTCGGGAAGACCTCCTGCACATCGGGTGACACATTCACGAACAGCCGTTCACGCAACGGATTGCGGAGGCCGTTCGTCTTCGGTATGTAACGCGCGCCGCCGTTGTGCACGGCCATTTTCTTTTTAATTTCGGGCAATTCCATGTAAAACTGCGACGCATCGGTATAGTACCAGTCGAACTGCACAAAATAAAACATGCTGTCGGCATAGAGGATGCGCGGCGCGACGGCATAGTCAAAATTGAGGAACGGCACCGATATGAGTTTGCCCTCGTGCACAGGCCCTGTGCTGCCCAGGGTCACCTCCTTTACATGCCCGATGCTGTCCAGCTCGTTCATACCGATGATCAGGGATTTTCTCCTGTTGGTATAAAAAAACTCGAAGTTGTAACGTTCATTTCCAACGGTGGCCGTGGCATCCACCCAAAGGGTATCCCTGATGGGCTTCCTCGTTGTGGCTGACCATTGTGGTTCCCCCTCCGTATCAAAAACCAATCCCCCTCCATGAAAAATCGATATATTTTCATTGTCCTTAACCAGCGATACTCCCAGAGGGAAGCCCTCCTTCAACGAGACACGATAATGGATCTGCGTATCCTTGCCCTCATATTTAAAATCCACATGATCATCGAAGGCTTTCACTCTGTAATTATAACTTCTCACTTTATTCGTCGGCAGGATGGTGACATCCCTTACGGGAAAAGGCAGTTCGGGAAATTCCTCAAAACTCATGGGATTCAGCACTTCTTCGTATATGTAGATCGGCCCGAGATAGATGCTGAGCGGCGCATCGTCGGTCACGTTGCGGCCCCTGAATTTGATGCCTTCAAACGTCAACGGCCTTTTCAGGCCTTCCGGCAGTTTGATGTGTTGCATAAACCAGTACTTGTACACCAGCCCGCGGTTACCGCTCTGTGTAAAGTTGATTTCGTGCACTTTCCCGTTGCCGTCGCGGATAAGTGCAAAGTCCTGAAACGCCCTGCGGTAGTTGGGCTCGCCCCACAGCCAGTGCGCTCCGTAGTTCCAGAAATTGATACAATCCCATGAATCTTCCATCCTGATCGCCTGCACGGGCCGTAGGATGATCTCCGACAATTCCTCCGTTTTTTTATAGATGAGCTTCCCCACATAGTCGCGGTATAGCAACTGGTCATTCGAACGGTAAAGCCCTGCCTCACAGCCCTTTGCCTCCACCGTCCACATTGTGGCATCCTCGAACGTAATGGCAGGGACGCGCTCCTCTTGCCTGCCCGCCATCTCATACGGCCGCTCTCCCTTGCCCTGTGGATCGGGGTCGAAGTTTTGGCCGCGCTGCTGGGCCACAAGCAACGACACCGGGAAAATCATCCAGTGAAAAATCAACAGAAAGGTCAATATGCGCTTATCAGTCATAGTGTTCAAATATTATATTTCAACGTACCGGCTAATTTAAAGACAATTCATTATGGAAATACCCTACCCCTCCGGGTATTTATCTCCAATGGGACAAGCGTTTGGTATATGGTACGAATGATGTGCGGTACAGAAGAAGGAATTTTTCAGAAGTTTTCACAATAGGTGTTTGGATTTAGTTTATCGCATAAACTATTTTTTGCAGAGTGCCCGGTTAGAGAACCTTTAGTATGCCACTATGCCTAATTGCATTTGATAATCATCATTTTTTCATGGCCTGGCGCCGTTTTCCCATTAAAAAAGCCCATGCGTTGACATGAGCCTTTTTATTGTCGGGGTAGTAGGATTCGAACCTACGACCCCCTGCTCCCAAAGCAGGTGCGCTAACCGGACTGCGCTATACCCCGATATATGTTCTTAGTGAAGTCCAATTTCAACGACTCTCCCGCCATTGGCGGGATGCGCTAACCGGACTGCGCTATACCCC
>WGED01000093.1 GCA_015492915.1 Cyclobacteriaceae bacterium | reverse complement strand
TTCAGGGATACCTCCTAAATTAAAAGTAGTAAATCCCCTGCTCAGCAGTATTTTCATGGTGTTGTAATAGACATAAACCGGCGAATAAGATTCATATCCCCCTTCTGTGGTGCCTATGAGAAAGAAAAACGCCTTTTTTCCATGCAGCAGGACGTAAAGAATACAATTGATCTCATCACCCGTGGTGACATAAAACATCGTGGCCAGGCCATTTTCAAGGTATATTTTAAGGGCCTTTTCATCCAGATAATTCATGGGCAGGTAATTATACGAACCGTACCCTTTCGAAACCCTGGTCCTGTGCGTAATCTCAAGGTATTCAATCAAGCGACTCAGTATCTCACCCGATTTACTTTCTGCTACAACGGATCCCATCCTTCCGGCTCTTCTGACATGCTTTCTGAGTGTTTTATTTAGTTTTCCGTAAAACAGATCTTCTTCCGACACCAGGTCTAAAATATATTCCGAACGTCTCCTGCTAATCGCCAGCCCTTTGACGGGGATATTGAATTCTTCGTGATAATCGACCGATTCAACAATTAATTTGTCAAATTTCTGCCTTTTGGCGAATTGGATCAATTGCTGATAACATGATTGAATAAGATCAGGGTCAGCAGTACGAAAGGCGATACCGGAATAAAAATACAGAATGTCAATTTTATTTTTCGGATTTCGACGTATTAATCCCGCAATTTTGGCCACTGTCTCACCGTTTGATGCGAAATCAAGATAAATGGGCGTTGCATGCGCTCTTTTGACGCCCTGCAGCCACCGGTCTGTGATAAATACGCTCGATTGAAAATCAGGAAGATTTCTTGACCATTCTTCAGGATCTGATGACACGCCGATCCGGATGGAGTAATTCATGGGTTAAAAAAACAAAGTGGATTGAAAAAGTATTGCCTGCATGTAAAGTAATACTTTTTATTGAAAAAATCATAATTTAATGCCTATGAGATCAATATCAGTGCTGAATATCCGGTCCCGCCTTTAGCCGTCATATTTTTAAGATCATGAAAAATGGCTGTTTTTTCATAAATCTCGCCAAATGGAGGCTATTTAATCCGCGCGCGGATCGAGCATTTTTCCTGCAAAAAGAATTGCTTTGCTGTGCTTTTCCATGATAAAGAAAGCAAACGGCCTGTCCATACGGATAACGGGTGGAATATCAATTACAGACGTCTCGCGAATCTCAACAATAGTCGCTGCCGCAGCCTCTGTTCCTTCTTCATTCACTTCGATAAATGACTGATGGATAACGCGGCTGATCTCCAGCGCAAGCTGTTCCTCGAAGAGATTGGAGAAATCCGCACTTCCGCCAAACGCGATGCCCATACCCATATCTGTCAGTATTTCGTTGAGCAATGTTTTGTACTTGATTTTGAATTTCGGCATATAAACCTCCACGGTGGCGGTGTCCGCGTTGTTTACGTAGTCAGAGAATGATGTTGCGGTGAGGTTGCCTATTACTTCATCCACATTCCGGCCTTCATCAGGCAGCAGAATGGCCATATTGAATTGGCCGTTTCCATAAGGCATCTCAATGTATTGAAAACCGTCGCTATGAAACCGCGACACTTTTACGCCCTTGCTGTACATGATGGGCACCTGAACGGTAGTGCCGTCACCGAGCTGAAAATCATGGTCAGCGGTTTTTTCAGCATCAAATTTATATTTCCATTGCGCCTTGAAATAAATGGCATTGATCAGGTACATCACAGCATCATCGGGAATCATGTCGAGCATATCCCTGATCTTGCCGTGTGTCTTGTCCTCAATCCATCCGTTGATCAGATCCTTTGTTTTCGGATCGGTGAAATCCGCCGCCCTGACTTCCGCATCATAATAATTCATAAGGATCTGCCTGAATGCCTCTTTGATATGGTAGGCGTCTTTATACCAGTTCGAATTGGCAAGCTCAATGACCACTTTGTCATCAAGGCTCAGCAGGAATGCCACCAGGTTGCGATAGGCCTCATTCATCGCCTGATCGTCCAGGCCCTGCAGGTGAATGGCTTGCTTGATGGCTGTTTTGGTGTCGCCTGCCGCGCCGTTGGCCGTCATGGCCAGCGCGGTACTGATCGACAATGGAGAGATAAAGAAATTCTTATTCCTGTTTGCCTGATTGAGTCTGGCGAATATGTCAAAAGCAAAATCGTTGGAAGACTCCACCACTAACTGCTCTTCGGATGTCAGCGGTTTCAAC
>WGED01000092.1 GCA_015492915.1 Cyclobacteriaceae bacterium | reverse complement strand
GAATCAAAGAAAATATCACTGATGGATTTTCTCCATAATCCTTTCTGCTAACATTTAATATCTTTTCAAGATTTGGGCTGGCATACAAAACTTTATTAGTTGCCGACAGAAGCACCAGGGCATCGTGTGTCTTTTCCGCCAATTCCCTGAATCTCTCTTCACTCTCCTTAAGTGCCAACTCATACAATTTGTTATCTGTGATGTCCCGTATTATTGCAATCACTTCATTCTCTTCACTTATCAATAATCTCGCATCATAATACAGTTTGATGCCATTGATGTCGATCTCATAATCATAGTTCTGTATTTGGCCCGTTTCTTTCGCTTTCTCAAGATAATGATAGAATTTGTCAGAAATTTCCCCTGAGAAAATCTCAGACAAAGGTTTGCCGATGAATTCATCCGGCGGCATAAAGAGTCTGTTTACGAAATCAGTATAAACATACTTAAACCTCCCGTCTATTGTCAAAACAAATATAATATCGGGAATAACCTGCAATAAGGCTTTCTGGTGCCGTTCGCTGGCTCTTAGTGCTTTTTCGGTTTTCAGTCGCTCTGTTATATCACTAAACAAAGCAACCACCGAATGGATATTGCCATCTTTATCGGTAATGGGAAATATGATTTCTTCAAATGCCACCTCATCTTTACGCGTTCCCCATTTATTATTAGCCGTGTCGAACTTAACAATTGATTCCCTTTTGATTATTTTCTTCTTTTCATACACTTCCTTAAATACCTCGGCAACTCCGGTGGACTTGGGAAAGGGATCGCTCAATACATTATATGTGCCCTTTCCTATGGCCACATCTTTCAACCCCAGTAATTTCCTCTGGGCCTCATTCATTCTGACTGAGAATCCCTTTTGATCAAAGATATGAAGGCCTATAGGCAAGTTGTCAATAATGCTGTCGAGGTATTTTCTGTTTTCCTCAAGCTTTATCATCGCATTTTTGCTTTTTGTTATATCTACCATAGCGCCCATCACTTCCAGTTCCTTCCCATCCTTGCCAGAATTTATTACCCTGATCTTTTCCGAAACCCAAATAACCTCTTTGTTTTTCCTTTTTATCCTGTATTCAACATTGACGGTTTTTTTGTCATTAAGCTTTTTGAAAGCAGGTTTTAAAACATTTTTCAAATCACTTTCCAGGACTATGGAAAACCACCCGTTTTTCATGGCATTCACCTCTGCAAAGGTGTATCCCGACAATTTTTTTAACGATCCGCTACTCCACTTAAATGATAATTTCCCGTTTTCGAGTTCAGCCGAATAAATATAGTCATTGGTCAATTCGGAGATGAGGCGATGCCTCTCTTCACTGATCTTCAGGGCTTCCTGCGTCTTTTTCTCTTCGGTGATGTTTTCCTTCAGCGCCAGGAAATGAGTTATTTCCCCATGTTCATCAATGATTGGAGATATAACAGCCCTTTCCCAATATAATTTTCCTTTTTTAGTCTTATTTCTGAAAACACCCGTCCATGTCTTCCCTTCCTTAATTGTACTCCAAAGCTGCCTGTAATATTCGGCATTGTAATAATCTGTTTTTAAGATGCGGGGGTTCTGACCAATTACCTCCTTATATGAATATCCGGTGATATCGCAAAAGGCCTTGTTCACATATTCAATATTGCCATCCACGTCAGTTATCACAACACTAGCTATGTTGTGCTCAATGGCAGCATTCAGCTTTCTAATTTCCTGCTCCTGTTTTTTACGCACAGTCAGATCACGAACTATAGTTACTCTGACTTTCTCGCCTTTATATTCGGTATTCCGGTTTTCTAACTCAACCGTAAACTTTTCGCCACTCTTTTTTACTGCGACAATCTCATAGGGAGAAAGATCATTTTCCCTGATCCTATTATAAACTATGTCACGGTATTTCTCATCGACTGCTATTTCTACAATATTCTTCCCGATTATTTCCTCCCGCGTAAAACCAATCATTTGTAGAAGCCTCGAATTGCAATCAACTACCAGACCCTTCTTGTGCATTAAAATGCCTTCCAAGGACACTTCGGAAAGCTTTTTGTAGCGGTCCTCACTTTCGTATAAAGCTCGTTCGGTTTCCTTTCGTTCTGTAATATCTTCCACCAGCCCGATGATCATCTGAGACTTATCATCCGAAAACCCATAAGCTGAAACATTCATTTTAACATATACGGGCTTACCACTTTTTTTTAAAAATCTCTTTTCGATAAAATATGAGGATATCTCCCCTTCAAGAAGGCCCTTCATCATTGGAGCTTCTTTATCAAAATCATCCGGGTGGGTAATATTCTTGAGATTGAGATTAAGTAATTCTTTTATTTCATAGCCCAGCATACTGGCAAAGGCCGAATTGCAACTGGTCAACAACCAATTTTTTGTCGTGACGACAAGCCCGATGAATGACCCTTCAAAGAGATTTTGAAGTTGCTCCCCCGGCTCCGGTTCCTTGATGCCTTCGGCCTTGATTTCTAAATAGGATACAATTGGATCGATGGCTCTTTTTATAAAAGCTATCTCCCTGTCATTCATAAAATGCAGCCCTTCCCGGCCTACGATCATGATGAACCCCCAAAATCGCTCTTTTATCATGACAGGTAAAATGAGCAGGTTTTCTACTTTAAGAGTGGATAATAATGGTCTTTCGCTCTGCGGCATTTCTGAAATACTTCCTTTGATCACATTCCCGGCCGACAGCTCATTCTCCCAGCGACTGAAATTCGGGTGATACGGCAATAGTTTTAAAAGCGGATTTTCTATCTGTGCTGTCACTCTCTCTTTTTTCCATTCTCTCACCAAAGTCATCAGATAACGATCATTGTTATCCATCCTGTTTTCGAACAGCCACACACAATCAGCGCCGCACGCCTTACCGACAATCTCCAATGCATCATTCAAAGTTGTGTTACGGATGCTTTTGCCGAACAGCAGATTTTGGATTTTTATTATGGCTTCATGGTATTTATCAGTACCGGTAATTAAGCTTAGTTCAGTTGTCCGGTTTTGTGTTCGAATGGAATCGAGGTGAAAAAACAGCTCCCTTTCATTGATTTTGCTTGACAATACCCTCACATTATCATAGCGCTCCTTGACAAAAGGGGGCAGGTTTTTTTTAAAATTTGTGAAAAGCACAACTTGGTTGTTTGAGGAAATCCTTTCGATGAGTCCGGACGACTCTTCCGACTGAAAAATAAAATCATCATTTGTGAAGAGTATGTCACCACTATTATGCCGGCCATTCCGAAGTTCTGTGCCTTCACTCGGCTCGATCCTGCCAAATTCCCCGTACTTTTTGAGGCGCTTAATTATCCCCCTGACAAATGACCGGTTGTTGGAAATTATATAAGCATGAGTGGTTTTATCCCGACCCTCCATTTCTGTAATAATTAAATTTTGTTCTCCCTTTTTAAAGATAATTAACCTGGCCGAATTAATGAAAGAAAGGGCGGGAGTTCCAGGCGACAGGTAAGACTGGCACCGTTTTTAAGTTTTAATGTGGGTGATATTCATGAAATTAATGCATATTTTGATAAAAAATATTTGACCTACTTATAAAGTATCATTATGCCAATGAAAATATTGTTCAAAAGCATTTTGATTTTGTGCCTGTTGGTGTTGGCAGGTTATATCGCAGCTAACTTTGTTTTGAAAAAAATGGGCCCCAAAGCGCTGGAAGAAATTCGTGCTCAGCTTGATCAGAAAGGTATTGAAGTCAAACAATTCGAATATGAAGATATTCAGATCAATTCCTACAATTCCGCCGAACTGCAAAACGTGAGCCTCGAGTTTCAACTCGATAAAAAAGTATACGGAAACAGATCCTACACTGCACAATTCAGAGCGGAGTCTGTATCGGCCAGGCTTGCCAATCTGAATAATCCCGTACTGTTTTTTACTCTTGATAATTTCTTGATTATCATCGAACCTGAGGATAAGACAGCAACCAGGGTCTTTGCAAAGCTAAATGACGGGAACCTTCAAACAGGGATGCCTCTTTATCTGGAGTCACCCTTTGAGTCGGCAAAGGCAATCATTGCTGATATCGAGCAATTATTCCGGGAAGATTATACTTTGGGAAAGCTCAGCTTCACTGCCAAGACACTACTCGGAATTGACAACAAAGAGCTGGATGTCAGGATGTTTACAGAAAGAAAAAATGATACGACATTTCTCAGGTTTGACAAAAATGATACCAGGCATATAAGTAATGAAGTCGATCTCGACCTCGTTGACGCCGAAATAGAAGTAATTGCACGACATCCTTCAAAGGTTCCTGCAATGATAAAAATAACTATGCAGGCCAAACTGTTATCCGGAATGGAAAAAGCCCAAAACCCGCAGTTCCCGGAAGATGCTTTCCGGCACCTTTACTGGAGCTATCACCTGACCCGTGAATTCGGGCCAAAGCTGGCTAAAGAAATTACGGATGCCCATGAAACCGCACCCGGAAACACCCAAAATGAACGCCTGATGGACTATCACAACAACGAAGTGGCGCGCATGCTGGCCAGACAAAAACTAACTACGGCACAACTCAAACAGTTAGCGCTCCAATCAGCACGGGTCATCAGAAATCCGGACGAAGTACCTCAGAAGATCGCTCAGTAGCCGGTAACAAATTCCGCTATGAAAAATCGATGATTTTTCATGTGCATGAAGACAGGACCCCTCACCCCGTGTAGAACACCCTGGTGACACGGCTGCTGATATTGGTTAAAATCTCATAGGGGATGGTGCCGATGGCATCAGCCAGTTCTTTGATGGTGGGCTCTTCTCCGAAAACAATTACCTCATCCCCCTCATTCGCCTCGATGCCCGTGATATCGATCATGGACATATCCATGCACACATTGCCGATCACGGGCGCCCGCTGCCCATTTACCAATAAAGATATCCTGCCGTTGCTGAATGCCCTTGAAAAACCATCGGCATAACCGATGGCGATGGTGGCGATGGTGGAATCTCTGTTAACCACCCCTTTGCGACTGTAGCCCACCGTCTCTCCTTTTTTTACATGTTTTACTTGAGATATGACGGTTTTCAGTGTGCTGATGGGCTGTAAGTGTTTTTGCTCCATCTGATTGGCCTCAAACCCATACAGGCCGATGCCCAGCCTGACCATATCGAACTGGTATTCGGGAAAGCGAATGATTCCCGCCGAATTCAGTATGTGCTTCAGCGTATGGATTTTTAATGATTTTTCAATCCTTCCGGCTACAGCCAGAAAGCGGGATACCTGTTCTTTTGAAAATTCATTATGCTCCTCCTCATCTGCCCCGGCCAGATGGGAATAGATGCTTGCGATCTCGATCAGTGGTGCTTCTCTCAGTTTTTCAATGAGCTCTTTTATATGCTTTTCCTCAAATCCCAGCCGGTGCATCCCCGAATCAATCTTGATATGGATTTTCGTTTTTTTCTTGTGGTGACGGATATAGTGGATGAATTTCTCTAACTGACCCGGACTGTATATTTCCGGTTCGAGTTCATAATCGATGATATTTTCAAAGCTTTCAGGGGCAACATTCATGACCATGACCGGCATGGTGACGCCCTGTTTCCTGAGTTCAACACCCTCGTCAGGATAAGCCACAGCCAGATAATCTACCCTGTTGTATTCAAGCAAATGGGCCACTCCTGTGCTGCCACTGCCGTATGCCGATGCCTTGACCATCACCATAAGCTTAACGCCACTTTTCAATTTCGACCTGTAAAAATTCAGATTGTTGTTCAAAGCGTCGAGGTTGATCTCCAGCACAGTGCCATGGACTTTTTCAGACAGGAAATTGGTGATCCGCTCAAAGCCAAACGGTCGCGCCCCCTTAATCAGGATGGCTTCACTGTGAAAGTCATCCGGCGTAGCTGATTCAAGAAAGGCCTCCGTCGAGGGATAGAAGCTACTTCGGACAGAAAAAAATCGCTTGTTTTTCATGAACCCCTCGCCGATGCCGATAAGGTTATCAATCTGATTGTCGATCAGTATTTTATTTAAAACAGCGTATAATTCCTCCTCATTCATGCCTGTTTGCAGAATGTCGGATAATATGATGCGTTTGTTACTGCCGGGCTGGTTTTTCAGGAAGTCGATAGCCACCTGCAATCCGCCCAGGTCATTGTTGTATGAGTCATCGATGAGATAACAGTTATTGATCCCCTTTTTCAGTTGCAGGCGCATCCCAACATCTCTTAAGCCCCCCAGGGCACCGGCGATTTTGTCTGCCGGAATATCCATTGAAATCAGGGTGGTGATGCAATGCATGGCATTTTCTATCGAGGCCTTTCCAGAAAAGGGAATCACAATCTCCATGTCCCTGTCCATGTGGGCAAGTCGCATGGTGACCGCCCCCGCACCTTTTTCTTCTGATAATATCCTCACATCGGCGCCGGCATGCCTGCCCCAGGTAAAGGATTGCATGTCAGCAGGTTTTGTATCCCTTATCAGTTCGTGATCTGCACAATATACAACCCTCTCTGCGCCATGAAAAAATTGCCATTTTTCTATGGCTTTTTGCTCCCTGTTTTCGAAGCCGCTGTCATGAGCTGTTCCGATATTGGTGAAAATACCGATATCCGGCGCTATGACTTTTTGAAGATTTTTCATCTCTCCTGTTTTCGATATGCCCGCT
>WGED01000091.1 GCA_015492915.1 Cyclobacteriaceae bacterium | reverse complement strand
AGATATCAGGCATGATTACGTCTGTAAAAATCAAATTGAATTTATTGATTTAAGCGGGAGATGTTGAAATTAAAATATCAAATTATATTCAGAATAAAATTAAATCGTTAGGTAGTTTAAAACGGCATCGGTAGAGGGTGCCTTGCAGGAGTGCTTGAAAGGAAAACAATATGTTGAAAGATTACAGAGACAGGCTTTTTTTAATATTAATCACGATTGTCATAGGCATATGGGCGACAGGCAATTCTTATGGACAGGAAGAGGATGGCGCTATGTCAACTGATTCCCTTTTTATTCCACCGCTCACCTATGAATACATCCCCGATGCCACTTATGACGAGATGGATGAGCGTCTAAAGGATATCGAGGGTGAAATCCCGCTGCATTTCAATGATCGCGTAAAGTCATTTATCGACTATTTCACTGTAAGGGACAGGGAATACACCAAGGCGGTAGTGCGTAAGAGCACTTATTATTTCCCCATTTTTGAAGAAGTGCTGAAAAAGTATGAAATGCCCGAAGAATTAAAGTACCTGGCTATTGTAGAATCGGGACTCAATTCAGTAGCAAGGTCGAGGGCGGCAGCGGTTGGCTTGTGGCAATTTGTTTACTATACAGGAAAAATGTACGGACTACATGCCGACTGGTACATCGATGAGAGAATGGACCCGGTAAAATCAACCGAGGCGGCTGCGAGGTACATCAAGTCATTGTACAATATGTTTGGCGACTGGGAGCTGGCGCTGGCAGCCTATAATTGTGGTCCCGGGAATGTAAGAAAAGCCATCAGAAGGTCCGGATACAAAAGAAAATTCTGGGACATTTACAGGTATTTGCCCCGGGAAACTCGTGGATATGTGCCACAGTTTGTCGCCATTATGTACACATTTAATTTCGCAGAAGAGCATAATTTGTTGCTGGATGACTCAGAGTACTGGTATCCGATGGAGACCGACACCATAATGGTCAGGCAGTTCACCAACCTGAAGACAATTGCCGGAATGCTCGATATATGTGATGAAAATATGGCAATTTTGAATCCGGCCATTAAGCGTGGGGCTGTACCTGATGTAAATAAGTATTTTTCGATCAGAATTCCGGCGGACAAAAAACCATTGTTTGTTGAGAACAGAGAAATGATTCTTGATTCAGCGTCGCGAACAGGCAAAAAAGAACTTGAAATACTTGCAAAAAATACTGTTGGGAGTACATACGGCAGGGACAAGGTAATACATCGTGTAAGGAGCGGAGAGGTGTTGGGTAAAATAGCGCGCCAGTATCATGTGAGGGTGGCTGATATCCGGAAATGGAATAATTTACGCGGCAATCTCATAAGAGTGGGCCAGAGGCTCAATATCTGGCTGCTACCAAATGGTTATACTGCAACAGCAAGGCGTAAGAAACCCGTGAAGGCCCAGGTGAAGATGGAAAATGGCACCAAATATCATATCGTGCAGCCGGGTGACACCCTTTGGGATATATCAAAGGCGTACAACAACCTGACTATTGAAAAGCTGAAAAAATTGAATAACCTTAAATCGAACAAAATTAAACCGGGCCAGAAGCTTGTGGTAGGATAATCCTGGTATCAACGGTGTTGCGAGTCATTTTTATTTGAATTATCATTCTTATTTCACAATTTGAAATATCAACAAACCGACAAGATCATGACACCGTCTAAGTATTTAATTTTCTTATTTTCAATTTTTTATCTGTCATCGTGCGATTTTGAAAAGGCCGCTAAAATGCAGGAAAACCTGCCGCGGTCAAGTGGTAAACCGGGACAAATCATCCTTGTAATGGACAGCACAGGATGGCAGGGGAATCTGGGAGAAACCCTGAGAAGTACTTTTGAATCCATTGTGCCTTACCTTCCCCATAAGGAACCGCGATTTTCTCTTAACTATGTAAAGCCCAGGGATTTCCAAAGCATTCTGAAAAGACAGAAAAATATCATGATCGTTACCGTACTTGGTAGCAACAAGAGGGGCGATAGGATTTTAAAAAGAAATTTTACAAATAAGTCATTGAAAATGGTTGAGGAAGATCCTTCCCTTTTCATGCTTGTAAAAAAAGATGAATTTGCCAAAGATCAATTAATTCTGCACCTTTTTGGGGAGACCGAAGATATCCTGATAAAAAATATCAATGAAAACAGGTCTAAATTGTTGGAGATTTTTGAGAAAAAAGAAGAAGAGAGGCTTTATAAATCGCTGTTTGGCGTAAAATATCAAAAAGGCATTACGAATCATATTAGGGAGAAGCTCCAGTGTGAACTTAAAGTGCCCTTGGGTTATGAAATTGCTTTAGAGGGTGATCGTTTTATTTGGGTCAGAAATTTCACTCCTGAAATTGATAAGAGCATTTTCATTGCTTATACCGACTATACTTCTGAGGGGATGTTCTCACTCGATAGCCTTTTGAAGCTCCGCACTGAGCTATCGAAACCATATATCCTCTACAAACCAGAGGATAAAGAATCGTATATGCTCACTGAGACAAAAAACTTCCATGTGTTTAGAAAGGAATTGAATTTCAAGGGTAAATATGCTGTGCAGCTCAGAGGGCTGTGGCGAGTGAATAAATATTATATGGGTGGTCCTTTTGTCAGCTATGCGATGGTAGATTCTACAACCAACAGGTTTTATTATATCGAAGGGTTTGTGTACAGTCCGGGCCAGGCCCAGCGGGAAACAATGCGTGAGTTGAACACGATTCTGAAAACATTCGATGTGCCCGCTTCACCAACCAAGAAAGACAAAAAATGATAGGATATCTGAATGGGAAACTGACCTTTAAAGATCCTACCTATGTCATAATTGACGTGAATGGTGTCGGGTATGAGGTGAAGACATCTCTACAGACTTTTTCAAAGTTGAAGGATAAGGACCAATGCCTTCTGTATACATATCTTCATGTTAAAGAGGATGCACATACATTGTATGGTTTTTTCACGAAAGAGGAGAAGCAACTTTTTTTACAGTTGATTTCGATAAGTGGCGTCGGGCCAAATACGGCTATGATGATTAATTCGTCCCTGGACGCAAATGAACTCAGAAGCGCTATCAGCAATGGGGAGACATCTACCATTCAGCGCGTGAAGGGCATCGGAGGCAAAACCGCCAGCAGGATCATACTTGAATTAAAGGATAAAATTAGTAAGGAAACGGGTGTAACGGGTATAACCGAAACGGGCAGAAGCAGCTTGCGTGAGGAAGCTTTAGCAGCCCTGATGACATTGGGCATCAACCAAAATGTAGCGAATAAAAGTATTGCTAATGTCCTAAGGGAGCATGGTAGCGACATTTCGCTTGAAGACCTCATCAAACTGGTTCTGAAACAATCCTAAAGTATTTGTTTGACAGGTGTTAGGAAGAGCAACAACCATTCAGGAAATTTCTTTTGAAAGGGTGACTATCATATCCTTGTGGTTGGTCTTTGTCTCCCTAATACCGCATGCAGTGTTTTCACAACAGGTTGTGCCCAAGGATTCCATCTTTTCCGATACCACCGATCAACTTTCACCAGCTCAGCAATACGAAAAATCACGCGAACCGGATTTTAATTTGAGAGACAGGCCGGGGAATCAGATCATTTTTCCTGAGGAGCGGTCACCGTTTAATCTCAATCCCAGCTCATTACAACTTGATGTGGAAGTTGATACCGGTTTCAACTACAGTATCAGTGAAAAATTCGGCAATATTCTTTACAGGCCTCCATCCAACCTGAACTTCGAACAATTTAACCGTATCCACAGCCGTAAAATGCTTCTTGATTATTGGAAGAGTATGTCGTCGGGTCTGGACGGAGAAAGCGCTTTAAGCAGCCGCAGGCTGATACCTCCGATATACCTCAGTCCCGCCTTTGACAGAATATTTGGGGGCAGTTTTGTCGATATCCGGCCAAACGGGTTTGTGCTCCTCGACTTCGGTGGTCGCTGGCAGAGAATTCAAAATCCCTCAATTCCCATAAGGCAGCAAAAGAACGGCGGATTTGAATTTGATCAGCAGATCAGTATGAACGTGGTGGGTAAAATCGGCGAAAAACTAACTATCACGGCTGATTTTGATAATAATAATTCCTTTGATT
>WGED01000090.1 GCA_015492915.1 Cyclobacteriaceae bacterium | reverse complement strand
TCATACCACAGAGTAATGACATCCCCAATTTCGGTTTGATTTCCGATGCGGTCTGGTTGCGGTTCGACATAAAAAATATGTTGAACGATTCTCCGTGGCTGGAGATAAATAATCCCGATTTGGACAAAGTCGAGTATATGTTATTTAACAAATCCGGGGATTTGGTACATCATCATATCGCACGAAATTCGGATAGGATATCTTCACGAACCTTAATGAGTGGTCGTTATATGTTCGACATGCACCTGAATACCGGTGAAGAGTATACTGTTTATCTTAAGACTAAAGCCTCAACGTCAATCCTGATGCTACCCATGCGCATTGCATCGCTGCAGGCATTTTACCAATCAGGGCATGTCGAATGGATCTGGTCAGGGGTATACTTCGGGTTCATTTTATTTTTAGTGGTTTACAACCTGTTCCTGACCTTTTCTCTGAAAGACAGGACATATTTTTATTTTGCCGTGTTTATTGCCTTTATCGGTTTACTATTTGTCATTTTCAAGGGTGTTAATCTTGAATTGTTAGGGATAGATTTTGAAAAACTCAATCAGTTTACAGTAGTCCTTGCTTCTTTAAGCGGTGTATCCCTGATCTTATTTTCCTCCCTCTTTCTTCAGTCAAGCAAAAAATATCCAGTGCTCCATAAATGGCTTCTGGGGCTCACTGGATTGTTTTTTATAATCATCGGAATAGACATCGCAGGATACAGATTTATTGCCATTAAACTAATGGTTTATAATTCACTGACCGGAATGGGTTTTATGATTCTGTTGGCGGCAAAGGCCTGGAAAGACGGCTATAAGCCGGCAAAATATTACCTGCTGGCCTGGTCTTTTTACTTGACAGGCATGCTGATTCACCTCGCCAGAGAAAGTGCACTGATAAACATAAACATATTTGTGGCTAATATTTTACAGATCAGTTCCACCATCTCAATCATCCTGATGTCATTTGCCCTGAGCAAAAAAATCAACATCTATATCAATAAAAGAAACGAGGCTCAGGAAATGGCTTTGCGCACAGCACTGGAAAATGAGCGACTGATATCTGATCAGAACCAGCTTTTGGAAGCACGCGTGCATGAGCGCACCATCGACCTGGAGCAATCTATTGTCACTCTGCGAAAACAACGAGAAGAACTCAAAGAGATCAACCTATTTAAGGATAAGGTGTTTTCAATCATTTCTCATGACCTGAAAAGTCCCATCACGACTCTTGCCGGGCTGTTGCAGGTGATGAAAATGAAAAACCTCGATGAGGAGGAAAGGAGCAAGGCAATCAAAAGCCTGGAGATCGCCTTGAAAAGCACCAAAACGCTATTGGATAATATCTTGAATTGGGCAAATAAAAATAAAAAACACGGAGAAGAGCAGGAGTTTGAGATTCATGCAGTTGTCAAGGAGATATTGTTGCTTTTTCAGCTACAAACCGAAACGAAAAATATCACTGTCAAAAATCTTATAGAGCCATCTTTCCATATCATTACAAGCAAAGATATGCTTGAACTGGTACTGAGAAATCTGATTTCCAATGCAATTAAATTTACACCCCGCGACGGCACCCTAGAGATTGGTATGCGACAAGACTACCTGAATCTGTATCTCTATGTGAAAGATAGTGGTGTGGGTATGAGTGAGGAGACGATAGTAAAACTTTTCAAAGAAAACAAACATATCAGTACCAGGGGGACTGAAAACGAAAAAGGCACCGGTTTAGGACTACTGCTCTGCAAGGAGTTTCTCAAAAAGTATAACGGTTCCCTCCAAGTGGAGAGTAAGATCGGGCAGGGGAGCACTTTCACAATCAAGCTGAAAAATGCTATCCCTGTGCTCGAGGTCGTCATGAATTAATGACGATTTTTCATACAGGCTCAGGTTAGTTCCTCAACCCCGGATACTGTCCCGGAGCGATTTCCCCTGGTATAAAAGTCAAAGATTGCAATGAATTAACCCCTCTTAATACTATTTTTGAAATTGATATGAATTTCACTGAATTGAATTATCTGCATTTTAAATCTTAATATCCCGATCATGAAAAAACTTATCCCTTTCCTTCTCTCCGCTTTTTTGATTACTGTTTTTTCCTGCCGGCCCGATAAAAAGCAGGATAAAAATACAGCAGAAAAAAAGCCTGTTTCCCATGAAGAAGCAATGATCAATAAAATAGCGGAGCTGAAGAAGGCCGGTTATGATATTGTAGACTATCATGCCCATCTGAAGGGCGGCCTTACGATGGAAGAATTGCTGGAGCATTCAAAAAAATCCGGTATCCGCTATGGTGTGGCATTTAATGCCGGCATCGGATTCCCTATCACCGACGACTCCACGCTTGTCGCCACACTGGAAAAGTACAAGGATTATCCTGTTTATAAAGCCATGCAGGCCGAAGGACGCGAATGGGTTAATATTTTTTCCAAAGACAAAATCGCCCTTTTCGACTATGTATTTACCGACGCGATGACCTGGACTGATAAAAAAGGTCGCCGTATGAGGTTGTGGATTAAGGATGAGGTATTTGTTGATGACAAGCAGGACTTCATGGACCAACTGGTCAATCAGATCGTCACCATTATGGAAAATGAACCGATCGATATCTACGTCAATTCTACTTATCTGCCGGAAGTTTTGCAACCGGAATATGATGAGCTGTGGACACCTGAGCGGATGGACAAAGTGATCAATGCGGCCATTGCCAATGATATCGCCATCGAGATAAACGCACGGTTTAAAATTCCCTCTGCCGCATTTATCAAGAGAGCCAAAGCAGCAGGCGCCAAATTCAGTCTGGGCACCAATAATGGCGGAAATGAACTCGGATATCTGGAATATGCGATCGAGATGCTCGAAGAGTGCGGCCTTGAACCGGATGACTTTTTTGTTCCGAAAAAAGGAAAATTGTGATTTGCAGATACCATAAAGGTTCTGATCAATGCAGGTCTTCCTCACTCTGGTTTTCCTTTTAGGAGTATTTACTCTTCAGAGCCATACTCAGCAAAATGAAATCACAGCCGACAACGGCATAATAAGGGTTAAGCTTGATCTGACCCGCGGCGGCGCCATCAGCTATATCTCCCTTTCGGGAAATGACAGGAATCTCATAAACATTCACGACGAAGGAAGATATATTCAGCAGTCGTATTACGCCGGGAAATCGCTTGATCGCAAACATGAGGGACAATCACCCGGATGGTCACCATGGCCCTGGAATCCCATTCAGGTGGGTGACGCCTTTGGAAACCGGGCAAAAATCATTGATCACAGACAATACGGGGATACGCTCTATGTAAAATGTACTCCCATGCAATGGGATATGAACAACAAACCTGCAGAAGCTGTGATGGAGCAATGGACCATTCTCAGAGGGAATGTGCTTGAGGTGCATAATAAGATCACCTGTTTCCGCACAGATTCCATCTATGGTGATGGCTTCATCCGAGACCAGGAACTGCCCGCCGTTTATCCCATCTCATCATTGAAAAATTTGTATTGTTATATGGGAAAACGGCCTTTTTCTCATGACTCCCTCAGCCTACTACCTGTCGTGAAACTGTCGAGCGGATTCTGGGGCAGATATGACAACTTGAGCGAGCATTGGATGGCCTTTGTCGATAACAATGAATTCGGGATCGGTGTTTATAACCCACAATGCCACCGCTTCCTCGCCGGGCTGTTTGGAGATGCCGGAGAGGAGGCAACGGATGCCTCCACTTGCTACATTGCGCCTGTCAGTAAAGTCGCGCTTTCGAAAAACGCTGTTTTTTCATACAATTATTTCATCATCCTCGGCGCGATCGATGACATTCGCAAGCAGATTTATGAATTGCATAATAACTAAACTGTGTAACCGGTAACTCTCATGCCGGATCGCTCCGTTTTCATGAAAAACGATTATCTGCCGGATGTCTTTTACATGAGAAATTATATATTTTTCACCCGTATTTTCTGCATGTCCTTATACCCTGTGCCCATCTGTCACAATATCAATCATATAAAACAGTGTTTTTCTCATAGGACTAATCACAAAAATTTATCGCAGGCACTGCGGCTTTACAGACAACATGAAGGCATAACATCGATGGTGGTTACTCAAATGCAGATTGAACTTTTATACTGCCGAGCTGATACCATCCTTCGGTAGTGATGCCTTCGATGGCCAGCTTTACTTTAGGCTTGTGTGTGACCTGGTCCACAATACCAATCTGCAAATCATACAGCCCTTCGGGGGTGGCCGCAGGAATAAAAACGGCATCATCGTAAATTATGTCGCCCGGGAGCCAATCCCTGATCGTTGCATCGGTGATCATTATATACTCGCCTTTCTCATTTTTCAGGCGCAATGCCAACAAAAAATCTTTGTAGATCGGTGCCACGCCCTTATTTTCCCACCAGCTTTTAAAGGCTATCTTCCCATTTTCTTTCACAGTTTGAGGATAAGAGAATCTCCTCAGCACAAAGCGGTAGCCCATTTTTTTCAACCACTCATCTACCAGCGGCTGCCACTCGTCAGGCACGGGGGATGACTTTGCATTAAAAGAAGAGATATGCCATTTGAGTGATTGGTCAAAAATATACTTCACGTCATCTTCATTGTAATGTTCTTTATCACGCCATCGCAAAAAGGTGCCGCAAATCTCGAGACTGACAGGTGAATGCCGCCAATCATCCCGCACCCCATAGTCTATGATTGCCTGCGGGTAAAAATCATACATATGACACCATTGGTCCCCCCAGAATCCGAGGTCGCCGAGACAATCGACCCTCCAACCAACATTTTGCTGACTGCTTATAAATTTATTGGTAATTTCATCCATCAACAGCGCCACGAGTGGTGTCTTCGTAAATGATTCTGTATAGGCCAGCACCAATTTTTCCATAGTTTCCCTTGTAAGCAGCTCTGATCCATCCCCTTCGCCCCATGACCCCACAATTGCCAGATCAATGCTTTCAATATCAGGATGACCGTCGTATCTCTCTCCTATGGCCCGTATAAAATCACTGTAATATTTAGCATAAAGAGGGTTTTCAGGATTCACCAGCCACTTTTTTCGCGGTGTTCTGCTCTTCCAGTCATCTTCACCAACAACCTCGTTGAGGTACCAGTCGGGCACATTCGTGTTTTCCCAGTCACTGCCATAAGCGGGAAACCGTAACATAAGCGTTTGTCCCCGCTGGTGTGCCGTGCGGAGCGCTTTATCGATCATATCCCACCGAATCCGGCCCTTTTCCGGTTCGAGAAAACGCCAGTACACCCTCCAGTAGGCTATGGAGGTCTGCGGATAATGATCATTTATGAGGTTACCATCAAATTTCTGATATTTTATCGGTAACCCCTCTGTCCACCCCATCCCTGTATTCAGCGCATCGCCGTTAAATCGCTGAAAAGTCATAAACCCAATGCCCGGGTTTACCAGTACAGAATCTATTTCACGTGGCCTAACAACCACTTCTTCAGTATCCTGCGCATTTAAATTAATCGGGACAGCGGCAATGAAAAGTCCAATAATAAAAATGCTGAGGGATGGTTTATCGTAGTTTTTCATGATTAATTCCTTAGGTTTCGGCAATGCAAAAAAACGCGCAACCGCCAACGCAATTCTTGAACGGTCTGCACAATTCTTTTCCTAATTTCATGAAAATCAATGTAAAAAGAAATTATCCGCCCACTCTTATTTATACTTTTCCTCTCATGAGTTTATGTCTATTATTTTTACAAGGGAGGGGGTGCTGTCCGCCTGGGCAAAATCGAGTAGGAGGAAAATAAAATAGTTTTCTTCCTATTTTATTTTCCGACCTCTCACACCACCGTACGTACGGTTCCGTATACGGCGGTTCCTTAGTCCACCCTCACT
>WGED01000089.1 GCA_015492915.1 Cyclobacteriaceae bacterium | reverse complement strand
TTTGATGAGGAAGCATAATGCGCTTTTATGGTGGCGAGTCAAACGTGAACGAAGTGCCTGATCTTGAAGTAATTTATGCTCGGAATAGAAAGGTTATTGAGAATTTGGGGTTTAACTAAAATCGGAATTTTTATTCTTGAATGCATAGGAAGTGAACAATGTGAATAATGTGTAGATCATTTGTGGAAAAGTAAAAATAACTGAGGATAACATGTTAAAATGATATGGAAAATGGCTGAAAAATTTGTGTGAAAAGTGTGGGAAACAAACGGGTAAAATATTTTGTGGGTATCATGCCATCTGTTACTTTTGAATTACCAGGTGAGGGATAAAAGGCCGGAAGTAAAATTCCGGATCACGAGTGAGGCCCTGGCAGCAAGGCATAAAGGACTGATAATTCACCGAAAGGTGGAGATCAGTTGAAAAAGCGCAAGCTTCAGACATGACTTGCTACCGAGATAAAGGCTGTAAAGCCGGCATCTTAAACCTCACAAATGATCAGATTTCCGGGCAACCGGAATGAAGCCCAATAACAGTAACCTGGCATGTTCCGGGAACTACGGTTCACGGTTCATGGAGCGGGAAAATATACGACCGGAATATTTTCCCGCTTTTGTTTTATATGCATCCTTGCTTTTACGGCAGGCTGAAAGCGACATAAGCATCGCCCGATTTGGTGCTCATCTTACCGCCGCCGCAAGCGATCACCACATACTGTTTGCCATTTACCTCATAAATTGCCGGTGTGGCATATCCTCCCGCGGGCAGTTTGTATTTCCAGAGCTCCTCGCCGGTTGTCTTGTCAAATGCCCTGAAATGTTCGTCTTTGGAGGCGCCGATAAATATCAATCCTCCTGCAGTAACCACCGGCCCGCCGTAATTTTCCGTGCCCGTTTTGGGAATCCCCTTTTTTATCAGTTCTTCATATTCACCAAGCGGCACTTGCCACACGATGGTCCCCTTATCCAGGTCTATGGCGCTCAGCGTGCCCCACGGAGGTTTCATGGCCGGATAGCCGAACGGATCGAACAGCCTGTTATAACCTGTATGGATAAAAGGTAATTCATCTTCGTCCATTTCAACGGAAGGTATTGCTTCAACTGTTGATTTTCCGGGATCCGTTATATAGTCAATGACTGCATTGATCCTTGTCTTACCGAGCTGTTTCCATCCTGGCATGAAGTTTTTTCCTTTCATGATGATTTCTTCCATTTCCTTTTTGGAGTATTTTTCAGCGATATTTAAAAGGGTGGGATATGCCCCGGTCATGTCCCCCTTCATATCCTGACCATGACAAAATGCACAATTTCCCATATACACCGACCTGCCCAGATTGGAGGGGTCAGGCTTACGTTCGACCATGGTCAGCAGCCAGGCCATTTCGTTGGCATTGACATACAACAAATGCGATTCGGGATCCCAGGCTGCACCGCCCCACTCGCCGCCGCCGTCGAACCCCGGGTAGATGATGGTACCCTGCCTGCTGGGCGGGATGAACTGCTCACCCGTGCGCACGTTGGTCAGGATGCCGGCAATATATTCGTAGGATTCTTTGCTGATGTCAGTCACGTTGTCCATGGTCAGTTTTTGTCCTGAAAAAGGAGGTGGTTTGAGTGGGAATGGCTGTGTGGGCCAGGCCTCTTCACCCTCCAGGTCACTGGGTTTCACGGGTCGTTCTTCTATCGGAAACAGCGGTTTCCCCGTTTCGCGATCGAATAAAAAGACAAATCCTGATTTGGTGATTTGAGCTATAGCATCAACCTCTTTGCCATTATGATTTAAGGTGACAAGGTTGGGCGGGGCGGGCAGGTCTCTGTCCCAGATGTCGTGATGGACGGTCTGAAAGTGCCATATCCTCTTCCCGGTTTTAGCGTCAAGCGCAATGAGGCAGTTGGCAAACAGGTTGGCACCTTTTCTGTCCCCTCCGTAAAAATCATATGAGGCCGATCCGGTGGGGGCATACAGAATGCCACGTTTCCGATCAAGAGCAAAGCCTGCCCAGGCATTCACGCCGCCTGTGGTTTTCCAGGCATCTTCGGGCCATGTCTCATAGCCGTATTCCCCCGGACGGGGAATGGTGTGAAAAACCCATCGCACAATGCCCGTTCGCACATCGTAGGCCCTGATAAACCCCGGAGCGGCCACACGGCTCTCCGATACACGTGTGCCCATGATGAGCAGGTCTTTGTATATGACGCCCGGCGTAGTGGCCACTACATACAGTTTCTGGGCGTATTTGCCGAGTTTAGACTTCAAAGAAGCCCTGCCCTGAAATCCGAAGGTTGAGATGGGCTGTCCGGTTTCCGCATTAAGGACGTAGAGGTACGGGCCTGCTGTAAAAAATATTCTTTTATCATCACCGTCTTCCCAATAGGTTACGCCACGATTCACATTCAGGGCGAAGGAAGTTTTAGTGGCTGGGTCAAAAAGCCATTTCTGTTTTCCTGTAGCGGCATCCAGCGCAAAAACTTTCAATTTCGGCGAGGTGCCGTACAACACGCCGTCGATGATGAGGGGGTTACATTGTATCTGTGTATGGCCACCGGGATCTGCGTCGCCGGTGTGGTAGGTCCAGGCAGGTTTTAGTTGGTTCACATTTTCGCGGTTGATCTGGTTGAGGGGTGAATAGTGGCTGTTGTGCCTGTCGCCGAGATAAACGGGCCAGTCTTTGTCAGCTATGAATTTTTGATCATTTTTTTCACCACAGGCAGCCAACAGAAGAGAAGACAGTAAAAATGGCAAAAAGTGTCTGTATTTCAGCACCTCCATTGAGTGTAACAATTTACTCGTTTTTTATAAAGATAAAAAAGAAAAAATCTTGTGTGGTAAAGTCATGAGAAAATGGCCGTTTTTTCATAAAACAGAAAGGAGGTAATAAAAAAGGCTGCTTCATTTGAAACAGCCTTTTCTTAATTTTATTTCAAAACCGGTTAGCCAGGAAATTGGATCTGAGCCTGTGCGGCAGCCAGTCTGGCAATCGGCACACGATAAGGTGAGCAGCTAACGTAGTTAAGACCTGTCTGATGACAGAAAACAACAGATTTCGGATCACCGCCATGCTCTCCGCAGATTCCCACCTTCAGGTCTTTTTTCGTCTGGCGTCCTTTTTCAACACCCATCTGAACAAGCTGACCGACGCCGCTCTGATCGAGACTTTGGAAAGGATCATTTTCCAGGATACCTCTGGCGATGTACTCCTTCAGGAATACGCCGGCATCGTCACGGCTGTAACCGAAAGTCATCTGGGTCAAGTCATTGGTGCCGAATGAGAAGAACTCAGCTTCCTCAGCGATCTCGTTTGCCGTGAGTGCCGCCCTCGGTACTTCGATCATTGTTCCAACCTTGTAATCAACTTGTACACCTTTCTCTTCTATCACCTTCTCGGCAGTAGCTACTACAACGGCTTTCTGGTTTTTCAGTTCGGCCTTTGTGCCTACCAGCGGAATCATGATCTCAGGATAAACCTCCACACCTTCTTTTACCAGATCGCATGCGGCTTCCATTATAGCCCTTGCCTGCATCTCCGTGATCTCGGGATAAGTGATGCCAAGGCGACAACCTCTGTGTCCCAGCATAGGGTTAAATTCGTGAAGCGCCTCGACTTTTGCTTTTACTTCTTCGAGGCTGACGCCCATCTCCTCGGCCATTTCCTGCTGATTCTCATCCTCATGCGGGAGGAATTCGTGCAATGGCGGGTCGAGTGTTCGGATGGTCACCGGCAGGCCGCTCATGGCCTTGAAAATGCCATAAAAATCTTCTCGCTGGTAAGGAAGTAATTTCTCAAGGGCTGTGCGCCTTCCTGCCTCATCGTCGGCAAGGATCATTTCTCTTACAGCCTTAATGCGGTCACCTTCGAAGAACATATGCTCTGTGCGGCACAGTCCGATGCCTTCGGCGCCGAAGTTACGTGCAACGGTTGCATCGTGTGGTGTATCTGCATTGGTGCGTACATTGAGGCGCCTGATATCGTCAGCCCACTGCATCAGCGTGCCGAAATGGCCTGAGAGTTCCGGATCAACCGTTGGCACTTTGCCTTCGATCACCTGGCCTGTGGAACCATCGAGTGATATCCAGTCGCCTTCTTTGAATACTTTATCACCAACCTTCATTGTCTTGTCCTGATAGCTGATCTCGAGATCACCACAACCGGCCACACAGCAGGTACCCATACCACGTGCTACCACAGCAGCGTGTGAGGTCATACCGCCTCTTTGTGTCAGGATACCCTTAGCGACATGCATACCGCCGATATCTTCGGGTGAGGTTTCGATACGGACGAGGATTACATCTTCGCCTTTGGCCGCCCATTCTTCAGCATCTTCAGCATGGAAGACGATCCGGCCTGTGGCAGCGCCCGGCGAAGCGGGAAGACCTGTGGCCACGACATTCTTTTCGGCCTTGGGGTCGAACATCGGGTGAAGCAATTGATCGAGCTGCTCGGGAGCAACACGCATCACGGCGGTGTTCTTGTCGATAAGTCCTTCTTCGACCATATCAACGGCAATCCTTACAGCAGCAGCGGCGGTTCGCTTGCCGTTCCTGGTCTGTAGCATATAGAGCTTGCCCTGTTGTATCGTGAACTCGATGTCCTGCATGTCCTTGTAATGGTGTTCGAGCTTTTTATAAATCTCGACAAGTTCCTTGTAGGGCACGGGCATTAATTCTTCCAGTGTGACTTGCGATGGGTCCGTCTTGGTGGATGAGTTGATCGGTTGTGGTGTCCTGATTCCTGCCACTACGTCTTCGCCTTGTGCATTCACGAGATATTCGCCGTAAAAGATCTTTTTGCCTGTGGCCGGGTCTCTTGTGAAAGCAACACCTGTGGCGCAATCATCACCCATATTGCCGAATACCATCGACTGTACGTTGACGGCTGTTCCCCACTCGCTTGGAATCTCGTTAAGTTGCCTGTACCGGATAGCTCTGTCGTTCATCCAGCTGCCAAAAACGGCACCAACAGCGCCCCAGAGCTGCTCCATTGGATCTTCAGGAAAATCCTTGCCCGTTTTTTCCTTGATGGCAGCCTTGAATTCATTTACAAGCTCTTTGAGATCTTCGGTGGTCAGGTCGGTATCGAGCTCCACGCCACGGTCTTTCTTTTTCTTTTCGATGATCACCTCGAAAGGATCTTCATCTTCCTTGTTCACGGGCTTGAGGTCCAGTACCACATCGCCGTACATCTGCACAAATCTGCGGAATGAATCCCACGCAAAACGGGGATTGCCTGACAGCTTGGCCAGCCCCTCAGTGATCTCTTCATTGATACCCAAATTGAGGACGGTGTCCATCATGCCCGGCATGGAAACGCGTGCGCCTGATCGTACTGAGAAAAGCAATGGATTTGATGGATCCCCGAATTTTTTGCCTTGCTCTTCTTCAACTTTGGCAAGCGCAGCTTTTACTTCTTCTTCCAGACCTTCCGGATATTGCCTGTTATTTTCATAATATGCGGTACATACTTCGGTACTTATGGTGAAACCCGGAGGCACGGGGACACCCAGGTTGCACATTTCAGCCAGGTTGGCGCCTTTGCCACCCAGCAAATTCTTCATTTCGGCTTTGCCTTCTGCCTTATTGGCAGCAAAAAAATAAACATACTTTTTGTCGCTCATGATCTTACTATTTGTTTAAAATGATCTCTTGTTTATATGATGGTTTGTTAAAATTTGAAGTCAGGAATTTAATGACAGAAAAATCAACCAATCGCTTTGGTTTTTATTTGGGGCCGCAATTTAGGCAATAATTAATCTTTATTCAGGTTTAATGACAAAAAAATAAAGCCGCTTGGTAAATGCTTTGAACATTGCCGGAATTATCACGGAAAAGCCATGGAAAAATGATGAATTTTTCCTGATAAATCAAAAACTGCCTTCGAGATAGAAGTTGTTGGTATTGCAGTAAATGATGGAGTAAAAACTATAATCCGGCCTGTTGGTTTCCAGTTTGCGGTCGAGCTTTAAAATGGGCTTACCCTGTTCGATCTGGAGGTAGCGGTTGATCACTTTGCCGGCGGGGATGGCCATGATTTTTTGCCGGCCACCTTTCACTACGATATTATAGCTTTGGCGCATTACGTCAAAAAGCGATTTATTCTCAAAATTTTTCTGGAGGAATCGCGGGATGTTGATATTGGGGATATAGGTGACCTCATACAGCACGGGCTCACCATCCACGATGCGCTGCCGTTCCAAAATGATACAGCCCGATTCGAGTTCCAGCCCCGAGAGGTCAAAAGGAAAATTATCGGGCCATTGGGAAATGTACGGTTTTTTCAACGGCCTCGTGATCAGGTTCGATGTTCCCACACCCGTGGTCGTACCCTGCAATGACAAAATGCCGATTCCTTTGGGCAGGGATTTTACGATACTCCCCTTGCCTTGGTGCCTCACGATGTAACCCTCGTTGGCCAGCCTCGACAGCGCCTGCCGTACCGTGGGCCGCGTGACACCATGCAAAGAGCAGAGCTCATTCTCCGAAGGCAGGAGGCTGCCCTCCGGATACACCCCTTCCACGATATGCTTGCGCAAAAGCTCATACAGTTTTCTGTGC
>WGED01000088.1 GCA_015492915.1 Cyclobacteriaceae bacterium | reverse complement strand
GAATTGGTGTATTGGTGGTTCAGATGTTACATCAGACGCTTTTTTATTGTAATATTTTTAAGTTTTTCGATGCAGACAGAATGGCGTGGTCCGAATATAGTATCAAATGTTCACACGGTAAGAAAATAATGGCGATAAATAATCATTGAGATTTTTGGATTTAATTATCAAACCAGCTGCGTTGCTTGTTGATTTTCAGATCCTGCAGGAGGGAAGATTTAGCATTGATCGTAAGATAATAGGACTGGTAACGGCCAAACGGTACCCATGAAAAATTCATCTGCCAGCAGTGCAGATCTCTGGAGATGTTGAAACTTGTCTGGGTAAATTCCATTTTTTCAAAATCAAAACCTGACCGGAAGCTCATATTCCATTTTTCGGTAAATGTAATACTGCCGCTGAAGGTGAGTGCCTGGATGATGGTGGGGTCCTCATGCCCGACCTTACGATAATTTATATTATAATTAAACCTCAAATCCCATGGAATATTGAAATCAATATACAGTTCAGGGTTGTTTTTAATGAATTCAAGTTGCATTTCTTCTTCGGCAGAAAGTGGCCCGAGGGCATCCTCTCTCCGGTTGTTTCGCTCACGGGCTTTGGGGTTGATACTTACACCAAGCGCCAAGGTAGCTTGTGTTAACTGGCCGAAACCCTTGCCCAGATCCCAGGCATAGATATCCCTTTTACGCTGCTGCACAATTTTTTGCCCGCTGCTATTAAAATACACTGTATCCAATTGATAAACATAAGGATCAATAGTAGAATTGAAGTTTATATCCAGTTTTTTATTGAAGACTCTCGTCCTTGCAGATATACGCAGGGGAGCAAGATTGAATGAGTCAGCGAGGAAATTGTAACTTGTGCTGATCGACAGGTTGTCAAGTAGCACAACCTTTCTGGCTTTGTCGGTTGTGTCTTTCTTTGTTTTTACCTTCATCTCAAAGTTGTTGGACAATGAAAAAGAGGCTGTAGCACTTGGGCCTGCAGAGGGTGTCCCATAGATAAACCCTTCGTATTTCGACAATCTTCTTGTGCGGCCAAGGGTGTCAATCTGCACTTCCTGATAGTAACCGTATTTATCGGATGAAAAATCGGGACTGTAACTCATCGATACAGAGGGGATCATTACATGTCTGATGGCCTGGATCTTTTCTCCCCTGAGATTAAGCGTGCCGTAAAGTCTCGTATTGAATGATCCGGAGGCGCTGTAGGTATATGCCCTTGAGAACTTTTTTATTGTATCAACTTTCACGGCTGCAGCCTCTTCAATCCATTCGTATTTCAATTCCTTGAAATACCATAATTCCGAAAAACTAAAGCTTGGATTAAAACTGATGAATTTAAACAGGTTGACGGTAGTGGATATCGGAATTTGGTGTCTGACGCCGTTTTGTGCACGCTCCCACATATTTTTAAATCCCAGGTCACCCACTGGTATAATCGTGTCATTTTCCGGTACGTAACCATAAACAGGGAATCCGGGGGAGCCGAGCTTATTATTTGAGATTCTGTTTGTACTGGTCATAGTCCATGAGAAATTAATCTTTTGAAACCAGTTTTTAGGAGATGGGGCACCAAATTTAAATGGGTAAACCCTCGTCATGTTAAAAGATAATTCAGGCAAAAGAAGATTCATCAGGCCCGTATTGATATTTTGCTGCAGACGGCTGCTGGCATTCAGGCTGAATGGCGTTCCTTTGAAAGTTTTTGAAAATGAAACGCTGGAATTAAAGTCCTGATTCAACGTGTTTCGGAGATCTGCAGTAGGGTTGTTTTGGTTATAAGTAGACGTACCGGCATTAATAGAGGCTGAGAAGCGAGTCGATCCCCTCGATTTGGGTGTATGGCTCCAATTGATCCAAAAGTCATTGATCACAGTCGAGTCACCCTCCGTTAATCCCTTTTGATTGTTATATTTTACATTGATTCGTCCGTTGTAGGCATAGCGCTTACTGTAGCCTGATGCAGCATTAAGCCCCCAGCTTCCTTTTGAATATATCTCACCTGTAAGTGTGAGATCAACATAATCGCTGATAGCAAAATAATAGCCGCCGTTTTTAAGGAAAAATCCACGCCGTTTTTCTTCACCGTACGTCGGTACTACCACCCCGGATACTTTTTTCTTCGGTACGGGAAGCATTCCGAAGAAAAATCCGATAGGAGTGGGAATATCGTTGACTTTCAGATGAAAAGGGCCTGTGATCACCTTGTTGTTGGGGATTACCTTCAGTTTTGATGATTCAATATAGAAATGCGGATGCTTCAGATTGCATGTGGTGTATTTAGCATGAGCAATGAACAATTCATCCCTTTGATTTTTAAATACCTTCTGTCCCTGCATAACAGCCTCACCCTGTTGTGTCACAACCCCGCTGATAATAGCTTTTCTTGTCTCAAAGTTATATTTCATGTCATCAGTCTCATACATTTCACTGCCTTCCTTAAAGACAGGCTTGCCGACTTTATTTCCCAGTGAATCCAGTACCCCTCTGGCCGTTATGATTTTTGTCAGATAGTTGATCTCTATGTTGGCTGCCGTCAGCTCAATTTCGCCATAGGTAATTTTGGCCTCCCCATACAGTTTTACAATTTGATTGGGAATATCCATTAGTATAGAATCTTTAGCCGTATATTGAATGGTAGTTTCAATCTCCCCGACGTCAGGCGCGGTTTTTTGCAGGGTGTCTGTTTTTACTGTAAGGCTGTCATTAATATTCAATGTATCACCGCCGATCATCCGGGACAGACGGTCTGAAATTGCAGGTACCGTGGTGCTATCCTGAACCTGGCCATGAGTGGGATTCACAGCCAGAAGGACGATCACCAAAAGAAACAGACACCTGAATTTTAACACGCTATTTTTCAGTTTTAAAGAAAAAATCCCAATTTTACGCAATGATAAGCGTTCGGGAAAGTACAATCGCAAAGTTGTGAAAAATATTGTTTTAACCACGTGTTTAACGTTGATATTCCTGTTTAGTGCTTTTACCGAAGCAGACAAGCGGGACCTGATAGTAAATACCGTGGTCATTGATGCAGGGCACGGGGGAAAGGATACGGGAACAATAGGCCAACGGTCGCGAGAGAAGGATATTGCCCTGAAAATAGCACTTGAACTGGGAAAAATAATCAAGAAGAATCTGAAAGATGTAAAGGTGATCTATACCCGTTCCGGTGATAAGTTTATCGAACTGGAGCAACGAGCCCAGATTGCCAACAAAAACGGTGCGGATGTCTTCATTTCCATTCACTGCAACAGCCTGCCAAAAAATACACCGCAAAGCAGGAAAGACAAAATATACGGTACAGAGACATATATAATGGGAATGCATACCTCCGATGCCAATTTTGAAGTGGCCAAGCGGGAAAATGCCGTTATTCTCATGGAGGAGGACAATAAGGAAGTTTATGAAGGTTTTGATCCGACATCCCCCGAGTCTTATATTCTGTTTTCTCTTTATCAGAGCGCTTATCTTGAAAATAGTCTGAGGCTTGCCGAGAAGATTGAGAAGCAATTTAAAGAACGGGTCAAAAGAAAGAGCCGTGGGGTAAAGCAAGCCGGATTTTGGGTTTTATACCGAACATCAATGCCTGCAGTTTTAGTAGAGGCCGGATATCTGAGTAACAGAAATGAAGAAAAATATCTGAGCGATCCTTATGGCCAGACATTGATTGCCTCCGGATTGTTCAGGGCATTCAGGGATTATAAAAATGAAATCGAATCAACACTCAACTAAATGAAAATCTCAAAGGAATTTAAGGTCGGTTTACTGGGAATAATATCCTTGGGTATATTGTATTTTGGGTTTAATTATCTGAAAGGAATTAATTTGTTCGAGAATACAAGCCACTATTATGCGTTGTATGAAAATATTGACGGGCTCACAGTTTCAAATCCGGTGATTATCAATGGGTTGAATGTGGGCAGGGTAAATCACATCGACATTCTGCAGGATAAAAGTGATCAGATTTTGGTAGAACTCAATGTAGATGGTGACATAAAACTGCGCAAAGGGACCAAAGCCAAACTGATCAATACTGACTTTCTTGGCAGTAAAGCAATTGAGTTGATAATTAGCGATGTGATGGGTGAGTATTATCAAACCGGAGATACGTTGCCTTCGGAGGTTGATCCCGGAATTACTGAATTCCTGAAACAAAGCGCGGCGCCGGTAGCGGCAAATCTAGGTATCACCATTACCCGTCTCAATGCCATACTTGAAAACTTCAAAGGAAACAGTGAGGTGATCAATAAAACCCTGCGAAATATCGAAGGCATGACGGCTACCCTTGACAGAGATCTGCCCACCATGCAGTACAGGCTGATAGTTTTACTTGATAATCTCAATAATAATTCCGAAGAGCTATCGCAAATGATGGCAGATATAAAACCGCTTCTCCAAAATACCACCCAGATCACGGACTCCATCAAGGCACTTGAATTCTCTGCCATGATGGATAAAACCCAGCAGTTGCTCGATAATATGAATGCGAATCTTGAAAGCTTGAAAGAGGGACAGGGCACTATGGGTAAGCTGATGAAGGACGACTCTCTTTATCTGTATCTGAGCTATACTGCCAGGGATCTGGACAGACTGTTGGTTGATTTTCAGGCCAACCCTCAGCGATATGTTCAGTTTTCTGTTTTTGGCAAGAAAGATAAATCGGAGAAAGAAGCGAAAAAGAAGAAGAGGAAAGAGGAGAAATCGCAATAGTCCGCTTGCTTATTTATACCGAATATTTATTTTTCAAAACGAAATCCGGTTTCACAAGAGGTATTGTAGATTAAATATCAAAGTATTTTGAAAAAGCCTTTGAATGAAAAAGAACTGAAAGCGCTTGTTTCGCTTCTCGAGGATGAGGATAAGGAGGTAATCAGGCATGTGGAAGAACGAATCATTTCAATAGGAAGTGATGTGATACCTTTTCTGGAAAAGCAGTGGGAAAGCAGTTTCAACCCTGTGATTCAAAGGAAGATTGAAGACCTGATACATCACCTTCAGTTCGAATATCTGAAGCACAGGCTCCGAGAATGGGTGAAAAGTGAAGAGAAGGATTTACTGCAGGGAGCCTGGATCATTGCCACATATCAGTATCCGGACCTGGAATTGGAGTATCTGAAAGCGGAAATTGAGCAGATTTATTATGAAGTATGGCGCCATTTCCAATACGAGATGCATCCTTATAACAAGGTAAAACTGATCAACAGGATTCTGTTCGAAAAAATGGGATTCAGAGCCAATACCAAGAATTTTCATTCGCCGGGCAATTCCATGCTCAATGTCGTTTTGGAAACAAAGCAAGGCAATCCCATCTCCCTGAGCATAATTTATATCCTGATCGCACAAAAGCTGGAACTGCCGGTTTTCGGAGTGAATCTTCCCAACCTTTTTATCACAACCTACAAAGACGAAAAAATGCAGTTTTATATCAACCCGTTTAACAAAGGTCTTATCTTTTCCAGGCTGGATATAGAGAATTACATTCAGCAATTGCATCTGAATCCGGATGATATCTTTTTCGAGCCCTGCTCAAATGAAGAAATCATCAAGCGGATATTGAGAAATCTTATCATATCATTTGAGAAAATTAGTGAGCATCATAAATCTGATGAGGTAAAACAGCTTCTCCAGACTTTAGGGGGAGGGTTGACCGGAGAGAGTGATTAGCTTTTTACATGAAAAATCAGTGATTTTTCATGCTTTTCAGAAGCAGTAGCAGATGATGTGGCCAAAGAGCTCCTGGTAATTAAGGGCAATGCGCACTGTGTTTTCACCAAGAGTAAATTCAGAGCGTATCACGTCGCGCTTGTGCAATTCGAAAGGAGAAATGTGAATATCGCGCTTGAAATTCAGGCCTTTTTTCCCGTTCAGTTTGAAGATGGCTTCCTTGCCCGACCAATAGATACAAAGCTTTTTCAGATCACCGTTACAATCAGTGAACTCATCGTCGTTGAGATAGCGATGGGCGATGCGGCCAAGCTTCTCTATCGGTTTTTCTATGTCGATACCCACTGGGAGCATTTTGTGGAGTATGGCTACGGCATAAGGGTAGCTGTGTGAGATAGAGATGTGGTACTTATGACCAACCAGGTGAGGCTTGTCATGCTCATCTTTGTCAATGCCCTGATATTCTTTGCCAAGGCGCCTGACAAGCTCCTGGAGGCAGCATCTCGATGCAAGGCGTTCCCGCTGTTTGATGGGATGGGTGATGTGTTCGATCTCTTCTCTGCCGCTGTCGGTGAGCACGAGCATCTCCTGCAGTTGTTCGGCCGATTCAGTGATTTCCCATATGCACCAAAAAGAATTGCTGTTGATTTTCTCTAATTTTGTTAGCGGCATAAAAATGGGTTTTTCCCTGTCGGGCTTAAAATTATAAATTAACTTAAAGCGCTGAAAGGATTATGAAAATAAATGTACAGAAACGCTATACGCTCGACGGGCACCGTGGTGGTATTTATGCCCTTGAAAAAATGCCTGAATCTCATGGATTTTATTCTTCCGGAAGTGATGGCATGGTGGTTTCATGGGATATGAGAGATCCCGAAAACGGACGCCTTATCGCTAAAATGGCCAATTCCGTGTACGCTCTGCATTATCATCGGTCATCAGGACAACTCATTGTCGGACAAAATTTCGAAGGGCTGCATTTTCTCGATGTCGGCACAGGGAAAGAGAGGGGGACATTAAAAACTTCCAAAGCGGCGATATTTGACATAAAATCGTATAATGACAGATTGCTGGCGGCATCGGGAGACGGTGTATTGTATGTGGTGGATATACCGTCGCAGGGATTTGTCAAAAAAATAAAACTGTCGATAAGAAGTGTACGCACCATTACTCTCAACACAAAACGGAAAGAAGTAGCGGTGGGATTGAGCGATAACACCATCAGGGTGTTGGATCTTGTGGATTTCAAACAAAAAAAAGTGATCGATGCGCACAGATTATCGGTTTTCTCACTGGCCTGGGATTTCAAAAACGGGCACCTGATCAGCACGGGGCGCGATGCACATATCAAAAGCTGGGATCCTGAAAGCGATTACTCCCCGGTGCAATCCGTGCCGGCCCATATTTATGCGATCAACTCCATCAGTGTGAGTCCGGACGGGAATTATTTTGCTACCGGCAGTATGGACAAGACGATTAAAATATGGAAAACAGATGATTTTCGTTTATTAAAAGTCATCGACAGGTCGCGTCATGCAGGCCATATTTCTTCGGTGAACAAGGTACTGTGGACTGATTATCACAATCAGCTCGTCTCTGCGAGTGACGACCGCAAGATATCGATTTGGGATTTGGATTTTATTTCATGAAATTTGTCAAAAAATGGCCTGTATTTGTATTTATTGAATAATTGACCTACTTTATCGGGATTATATAAACCGCATTATAGATGAAGATCACACCACTGGAAATAAGACAAAAAGTTTTTGAGAAAGCATTTAGAGGCTTTGACAAGGACGAGGTAACAGCATTTCTGCAGATATTAAGTGAAGAATGGGAAAAGATGCAGGATGAGAAAAAGGAGCTTGTCATTAAGCTGGAGGCTGCTGAAAAGGAGATCGCCAAGCTGCGGGAGGTCGAGAATTCTCTTTATAAAACACTGAAAACTGCCGAAGATACAGGTGCCAGCATGATAGAGCAGGCAAATAAAGCGGCAGAGTTACAACTGAAGGAGACCAAGATGAAGGCTGACAATATCCTTCGGGAGGCCAAAGCCAAGGGCAAAATGATCATGGATAATACCGAAAAGCGCGCCCGCGAGATCATCGATAACATGCTGACGGAGATTAAAACACTGGAACAGAACTATCATGCTGCACTGGTATTGAAAGAAAATCTCATTTCGGATCTCATAAATCTATCCTCCTCCACCCTGGAACGGGCAGAACAGTTTAAAGCGAAGAAGGAGCAGATGGATATTGATAAGTACATCACGCAGGCCAGGGAGTTTGCCGAAAACTATGATTTGAAGAATTTTAAATTTGATGAGGAAGAGCTGAAAGAGAATATGGAAGCCGAATCAATCGAGATGCCTGAAGAGGAGAAAAAAGAAGATACTGCAAAAACGGATGACAATCAGGAGAAATCATTTTTTGATCTGATCGACTGATCAATGGGAAAGATTACTTTAGAGGGTCTGGAATTTTTTGCCTTTCACGGGTTCTATGACGAGGAGCAAAAAATCGGCAACAAGTACGGCGTGGATATCACGGTCGAAACCTCCTTTGAAAAGGCAAAGGATGATGATAAGCTATCCGAAACGATCGACTATACCGAACTGTACCGCATTATCAGGGAGGAGATGAACAAACCATCCAGGCTGCTCGAAAATATAGGCGGTCGCATCATGAATGCCATTTTCGACAATTTTCCGCTGGTTACTTTTATTGAGATATCGGTTTACAAATTCAATCCGCCCATTGGCGGTATCTGCAAACGGGCCATCGTTACCCAGTCATCAGCCAGAAGCGACTAGATACTTCAGAAATACCTTTTTTTTATAGAGGCTTGCCTGTCATAGCTTTAGGAGCTACTTTTACGAAACACGACTAAAAAGCAATGGACATCATTATAGAATTCGGTAAAATATTATTGCCTGCCGCACTGGTACTCTATGCCATGTATCTGAGTATGAAGGCGATGCTTGCCCGCGATATTGCCAAAGCCAATATCGATTATAAAATAAAATCGAGCAAAGAGATAATGCCCAACAGAATACAGGCGTTTGAAAGAATGGTGTTGTTTCTCGAAAGGATCGCTCCCGGCAATTTGTTGGTAAGGCTCAATACAGGCAAATTGACGGCGAGGGAATTGCAGCATGTTATGATTGCGGAGATCAGGGAAGAGTATAATCATAACTTATCGCAACAGTTATACATAAGTGAGGAAGTATGGCAAATGATCAAAAATACGGTTGAGGATATCATCGCTATTATCAACACTTCAGCAGCAAAACTTGATGGTGAAGCCAAAAGCGTGGAACTGGCCAAACTGATCTTTGCCGAGATGGAAAAAAGGGATGTCGATCCGGTGCAAGAAACGTTAAAGCATCTTAAAGCGGAATTCAGGGAAATATTATAAAATATCATTGTCATGGGAGGATTAAAAACCAGGGTTTTCCGCCAGGCGTTGCAACGGGCTTCCCGCATCGCGACAGATCCGGGCCAACTCTCTTCGTTGCTCGGCTCTGTGTCGGATAAATTGTCGGATATGGATCAGAATAAGGAACGTGTCAGGAGTTTTTTTGACAAGATTCGTACGCTGATGCGAATGATCCGTGCTTACATCAGCGGCGAATATCGGCAAATACCCTGGAAATCCCTGTTGCTCATAGTCGGAGCCCTGATCTATTTTCTGATGCCCCTCGATGCTATCCCTGATTTCATCCCGTTTGCAGGGCTTGCAGACGACATTTCCATTGTACTCCTTGTCTTCAACAGCATCAATGACGACATCGAGGATTTTCTCGAATTTGAACGTGACCGTGGCAGGATTGTCGCCGACAGGTAAACTTCTTTGAAATGGCGTTAACTGCATTGATCGCTGGCAGCACTGGCCTTGTCGGCAGGTATCTCGTTCGTATGCTGGCAGCATCCCCGGATTTCTCAAAAGTAACGGCTCTGGCACGAAATAGACACTCTTTTAAAGAAAAAGGCGTCGATGTGGTGGAAATTGATTTTGACAGGCTTGAAGATTTTGACAAATATCTTAAAGCTGATGTTGTGTTTTGTTGTCTCGGCACTACCATTAAAAAAGCCGGGTCAAAAGAGCAATTCAGAAAAGTGGACTATGATTATCCGTTGGCACTGGCGAAGATCACCAAAAACGTAGGTGCCCGGCAATTCAACATCATCACCTCTATGGGCGCCGATCCGAAATCGATGTTTTTTTATAATCGTGTGAAAGGGGAGGTAGAAGAAGGACTGAAAGAACTGGGCTATGAAATTTTGAATATTTACAGACCATCATTGTTATTGGGAGACCGTGAAGAACACAGGGCAGGGGAGAAAGCCGGAGAAATGATGTTTAAAATTCTCAACCCTCTCCTCATCGGACCACTCAAAAAATACAAACCCATCCATG
>WGED01000087.1 GCA_015492915.1 Cyclobacteriaceae bacterium | reverse complement strand
GGTAAGTAGATGGCTTTTCCCTCTCCCTCCGGGAGAGGGTTAGGGTGAGGGGGAATAATTAATCAATATCACCTCACCCCAGCCCTCTCCTTGAAGGAGAGGGTGTTTATTTTGTCGGCTCCGCTGCGCTTGAGTCGACCTACTGGTCTGCAAAAACATTTCTTTTCATTTATTACTGGAATTTTGTCAGCGCTAAATACGGATATATTTTTCGCAAAACGTTATTCGTGACACGCTCTACGCCGTCCCTGGCCGCTCGACGATTGCCTTCCATGGCAATCGACGGTCGTGCATAACATTTTGCTGCAGAATATCCTGTTATGTGCAGACGATAAAACTTTGCGTTCTTTGTGTCTTTGTGGTGAAAAAAGGGGGGTTAATCGTTTTTATCGATAACCGGCAGTTCAAAGAAGAAGGTGGTTTCTTTACCAACAATGGTTGAGAAATCAATTTGCCCGCCCATCTTTTCGACAATCATTTTTGTAATATTCAGCCCCAGCCCGGTACCACCAACCTGGCGGGTATCCCCACTGGACGACTGCGTAAACTTGTCGAACACTACAGGCTGAAATTCTTCCGGTATGCCGGGACCATGATCCCGAATACTGATACGAATATGGTCATCAATTTTCTGTGCCGTGATTTCCACGGGGATATTTTCTGGTGAGTACTTGGCGGCATTGGAAAGCAGATTGCTCATCACCTGGCTAAGGCGGTCGCGATCGGCATTGATATAGATGTTTTCATCACAGTCGATACACTCAAAGCGGGTGCTGTATTTTTTGGCATATTCCTGGTTTAAATCAATGGCATCCTGAATAAAGGAGCAGATTTCAATTTCTTCGTAGCTGAATGTCATTTCCCCGGATTCCAGCTTGGAGATATCGAGGATATCATTAATCAGGGTAAGTAAGCGGTACACATTACGGACAGCGACATCTAGCATGGTGTTTACCTGTTCCGGCAGTTCCAGCCCCATGCCTTTGCTGATTAATTCCAGTGAACCCATAATGGCAGTAAGTGGCGTGCGCAGTTCATGACTGACCGTGGAGATAAACTCATCTTTGAGTTTATCCAGTTTTCTACGTTCGGTAATATCGCGGATAATGCCGGTAAACAGATATTTTCCCTCAATAATCTTGCCACTAATGGTGATTTCAATCGGGAATAACTCACCACCTTTTCTTTTACCAGATAATGTTCCATCGATACCATAGGTTTTAACCGGGGTGGTTATATCATATTTTGCCAGGTACTCATCGTGATGCTTGGCAATCTCATCAGGTTGAAGCATGCGTATATTCTTGCCAATCACTTCTTCGGCACGGTAGCCGAAGATATTTTCCGCACCGGGATTAAAGGTATGTACGATGCCCTGCTGGTCGATTGTAATTATCCCATCACCTACTGATTCCAGAATGGCACGCTGCATTTTTTCCTTATCGGTAATTTTATTAATTTGCAGCAGAATCCTGTCGCGCATATGATCAATCGATTGTGCCAGTTCGGCAATTTCATCTCGATTACGAATATTGATAGTGCTTTTATAATTACCTTTTGCGAATTGCCCGGTAATTTCCTTGAGTTGAGAGATAGGGGAATATATCCAGCGTGTCATCAAGATATAGCCGGTGATACCTACAAGCAGAATAATAATGACAGTATAAAGGCTTAACTGGTAGATGTTTTGCTGTTCCTGTTGCCGGGTTCTGGCCCAGTCCGTATAAAGTGTCAGCTTTCCGTAGGACTCATTTTTATCCTGTAATGGTATTTCAATTTTCAATACCGTGCCTTTTTCTTCAACCTTTGTCTTTGTCAAGGGATAAAGCTGTTTACCCTGCGGGTTAGTTAGAATCAATGCCTTCCATTCCTGCTGATGAATTTTGCGGGCTGTTTCAAACATGTCGTAGAGCGCGGCATAATCATTTTGCCATAGCAGGTTATTTACCCCGGGCACCAGCGTTTTCAGAATATTGGTCTGGTTATAGACAAAGTCCTGTTTTACCTTTTTTAGCTGTGCCGGTTGCAGGAAAAAAATCAATATAAAAATAACCAGAGTCAGGCCTGCCACAAGGGGGACGATTAGTTTCTCACGGATACCGAATTTTCGTTTAATTTTCATTTTTTTATGGCTGGTTATCATAGATAAATTTTTCCAGTTTCAGTTTGCGTAGTTCCTCATAATCCTGCATCGAGGAAATGCCGATCTGCTGCATGGGAATACGAGCAAGTAGTGCTCTGCCTTTTTCTGTTTGTGCTATTTGTAGAAATGCCTGCCGAACTTTTGTCCTGACTTTGGCCGGAACACGTGGGTGTGCCGCAACCGGGTGTGAGGTGACGTTCTGGGTACGGTGAATGACTTTCAACACATTCTGAATAGCCGGTTTTTGTTGTAGCAATGTTTTTTGTACACCTCCTCCGGCTGCAGTCTGTTGCAGGGCAACATTGAGATAAACTGAACTGTGCGTATTGACATAGACCGGTTTAAAATTCAGCTTGAAGCGATTGACAAGATCGTAGCGAATCAACAGAGATGCCCCCAGGGCATTGGGTGAAGGAAAGGCAATTTTCTTTCCCTCCAGATCACTAATTTTACGGATGGGGCCGTTGCGGTTAACCACGAGAATACCATGCAGTTTCCGGCCATGGTCATGTACCAGCGGCAGGTAACCCTGAGCCTTGTTTGCCATTACCATGTGGTAAGGATTGGTATAACAGAAATCAAAGCGACCGGAAAAAACTTCCAGCTCGAAAACAGGAATCGAAGGCGATCCAATCAGTTTAAAGTGAAGGCCGGTTTTTTTTTCCACTTCACGTAATATGGG
>WGED01000086.1 GCA_015492915.1 Cyclobacteriaceae bacterium | reverse complement strand
TTATAAAAGAAATCAAAATAAAAATAATTCAGTGTTATGTAGTTTTTATTTAAAACGTGTTAATTTTTGGCCATGGTTTCGCCTTCTTTTATGGAAATACATGAAAAAACGATGATATTTCATGGTATTAACAGTGAGGTCTGAGCAAAGGCCGGATGCAGTTTCCGAATAATTTGTCGTCGTTTTTCATTTTACCTGAAGTAAACTGTTGTGGCGCCGTATCCGAATTTTTCTTTCGCGGCGTCTTCATAATATTTCACTTCCGATTTTCTGCTTAATCTTCGATGGATCTCCACCCTCAACTTTCCTGATCCGACGCCATGAATTATGGTCAATTTTTCGGCGTTCATCAACAGCGCACGGTCATAGGCCTTCTCAAACTCATCCAGTTGATGCTCAAGGACTTCTTCAGGGTTCAGGCCGTCTTTTTCAGGGTCAATGTGCAGATCGATGGTCTGTTCTTTTGGTCCTGTTTGCTTCGATTCCGGTTTAGCCGGCAGATCATGAGGTTCGAGCATTTTTTCTTTCAGCTCTTTGGGGTCAAGCTTAACAGTCTGATATTCACCTATATTGATCAGAGCAAGCTCCGATTTGATCATCTCCACCCAGGTTTGTTTCTTTAGAATATCCCGTGTGAGATTCAGTTCGAGGTAGTAAGGTTCATTGGCGAATTTGGCTTCCTTGTTATGAATGATCACCTGTAAAATAATCATCGAGGCCTGATGAAACACTGATGACGAAAAAATACCTGTTTCTTCATAGGTAAACGGGCGGCATATACCGTAGGCCCTGCCTGTGGTATTCTTTTTTATCCGCTCCCTCACAGAATACAACAGAATGTCGGGAGTTTGGTTGATGATGTAACCTGTCACCGATCCATCGTCATTTTGGGCCAGACCAAAATAGACACCTTCCGCGAGATAACCTTTTCGCTCAGCTTTAATCTCATCTTCCATTGGCTCAACCTCTCTGTCAAATGCTTTGGATTCGCGCTTGTCCACAACGACCACTTCCTTCCGCAGCGCAGGTATCACAAACCCGTCTTCAATTTCGATCTCCACAATTTCCTTGCCCTTAAAACCGACAATGATACCCTCTTCTGTGCCTTTCAGTAATCTGACTCTGTCCCCAATGTGCATTTCCTGATATTTAAAATTAAATAAAATATATATAATAGATTGATAATCAATTGATAAATATACTTTATTTAAAGTATAAATTTAAAAATAAATCCAATGAAAATTCACTTTATTTTTACGATTGAATTCCACTGCCGGTGCTGGTATTTTGATCATATCAACCAAAAACAACAATGTATTCACAAACTTGTGCCGGGTATGGATATAAGAAAGATCAAAATCAATACTGAACAGATACTGGCGGTAGCACTCATATCCGTGGGCGTTGTTCTCTTCTTCGCGCCCGTACACCATACCCTCCGCCCCATAGCCGAATGCCGCGTTCAGCCATTTGGGAAACTTATTGTGCTTTCCGGCCAGACCGTGGATATCGAACGAAAGCCAGTATGTCTGCCCGTTGTAGTCTTTGAGCAACTGTTCCATATAACTCTTACCCAACACTTCGGGTCTCAGTGGCGCCCAGGAGGTAGTATGAAATGAAAATTTCATCCTGATCTTCTGACGTTGCCACAGTAATTCCTGTGAGACAAATAAGCCGGCGCCAAGTAAATTGAAAGTGATGTCGCCCCATGAAAAACCGTATTCCACCGAGAAACCATCCAGGATCTCGATCGGGATCATCATAGCCTGGCTCATTACAGCACCCCAAAGCACGGCTTTCTTCTCGGGCATCTTGGTCCAGAGAAAAAGTTGTTTGCCGATCCTGCTGAGATGATAGCCGGAATAAGCGTGCCCGATTTTGTCCACCTGCTTCCATTGTGCCCAGTCATTGAAAAAGTGAAAATCCCTTTTGCCCTGTTCTTTGTACCATACTTCATTCAGTCCTATCAAAGCAACTCCATAGGCTGCTCCGAGGCCTGCGGTGAGTCCCCACAGCCTTTTTTTGTTGATTCCCGTTGAATCGGCCCCTGTATTTTTTGCAGTGGCAAAATCGTGGAAAATCCATAGAAAAGACAACGCCAGAAGGAATGAGGCTTTATGCGTCATGCCCGAAATTACGCATTGGCTTGGTAATATGAAAAAACAACCATTTTTTCATAGACGGATTTCGGGTTAAATTTATTGTGGCATCAGAATACCTGCGGGAATTTCCTGTTTTGGTACATCAGGGCCCTGGTATGAGACTTTTAAAAACATGCCACCCCCAGCCTGAAAATAATCAAGCCTGACAGCGTGAGTTCCTTTGGTCAGATAAATTTTGCCCATTTTCTCATCGTCAGCACCGTGCTGCCCGCTGTTGTCCGTCACCAATTTGTTGTCGATGTACAACCGGGTGCCGTCATTTGAAATCAGATAAAACGTGTATTCTCCATCTTGCTCTATGAGAATTGAACCATTATAAACCACACCAAACTCATCGGCGGTAGGGTTGATGTCCTCAAGCCTGAACTGATAAATCCTCCCGCCTCGCAGCGGTTTGTATTTACTAAAATTGGGCAGATCAGTCCATTTTCGTTCATAATATTTGTAGCTGAGGCCGTTTTTATGTGGATCGATGAAATAGATCATTGCGCGCGTGGAGGCCGTCGGTTCTGTCCTTTCATGAAATGCCCGCGCTTTGATCATGGTATTCCCCGTTATCCGCAAAGGGCTATGAAAAACAGGTGAATTCTCATGGGGTTCCGTGCCATCAAGAGTATAGCGGATCTCAGCGCCGGGGTAGTTGGTAATGATATTGACGAAGACGGTATCTCCGGTGAAAGCCGTAGTGTCGCCGGGCTCAATGACCGGCATAGTGAGCGGTGGCAAGGGAAGCAACCCTTTTACGTTTTCCGATGTGAACCGATACCTGCCCGAACCTATCTCCACCTCAACTTTTTGATCTTTAAATGACTTCACGGTGAGGTCCTTTCTGTCGGTGATCTTCTTTCCGCTCTCCGTAATAAAATCAATACTTTCGGCAGGCAGCAAAACGGTGGCCGTCGTATTGTGCGGAATGGTAATGC
>WGED01000085.1 GCA_015492915.1 Cyclobacteriaceae bacterium | reverse complement strand
GTAGCGAGGAGAGACTGGAACTGGAAAGTGGCTTACCACCTCGATGATATCACCAAAGATATGATAAGCCACTTACGAGAAATTCAGCGCGCTGAAAAAGTGATGTAAAAAATTCCCGGACTTTAGAGCTGTGCTTCGAGTTTTTTGACGAGTACAGATTTAGGCACGGCGCCTATCTGTTTGGCTACGACTTCGCCGTTTTTGAAAAAGAGTAATGTCGGAATGCTTCTGATCCCATATTTTACAGCCACTTCCGGGTTGGAATCTACATCAACCTGAGCGATAATAGCCTTTCCTTCATATTCCTCAGCGAGCTGTTCGACGATGGGTTTGATCATTTTACATGGGCCGCACCATTCAGCCCAGAAATCTACGAGCACCGGTTTGTCAGAATTGAGTATCTCGCTATAGTTCGAATCGGTAATTTCAACAGTTTTTCCCATAATATTATCCTTTGATTTTCATTTGGTTTCACAAAGATTTCGCAAATATAGTATTTAAACGGATTTTTGATTGAATATTAACTTTACTATTCAAAATATGTTTTGATGACCTGGTCGGCGACTCTTTCAAACATCAAAAATGGTGCTTAAAATCATGATAAAAGGTCATCCCGCATGCATTTGATCTATAAAAATCACATGAATATTTTGCCTATTTTGTTGTCACTTTATATTTCACGCCGGGAATCCCTGCCAGCGACTTCAAAAGTCCGTCATCCGGATTTACCATGAATCTGCGCGATAAAAGATCAACCGTTATGTTTTCACCTTCATCCACCAGATTAACCCGCAGCGAGCATTTACCTGGATATTGTTCAAAGATTTCCTCCATCTTTATTATGACCTGCTCATCAATATCTTCCGGCCTTACATCCACCTGAACGGTTTTTGTGAGTTTTTCGCGGATTTCGCTCAGCAATTCAATGCTGCTGATCTTCAGCTCGGCCCGCTGGTCGCCCCATTGTTTCCTGGTCACTATGCCTTTGATGTATAAGAACCAGTTTGGAACCATGTATTCTTTAAATTTGATATAATCATCAGAGAAGAAAAAGAAAGTATGGCCGTCATCATAATCTTCGAGTGTCAGTGTACCGAAAGGTTTGCCGTTTTTCGTCACGCGATGAGCGACATCCGTCACAATCCCTGCGACGGTCATTTCATTGCCTACCCTGGCATCAAGGTCTTTCAGGTCGGAGAGTCTGTTTTTCACAAACGAATCGATCTCAAACCGGAATTGGTCCAAAGGATGGCCTGAAATATAAAATCCGACAACTTCTTTTTCGATTTTCAGCTTTTCAAGTTCGCCGTAAGGCTCGCAATCGGCCACTTTGGGTGGGGGTATCTGCATCCCGTTTTCCCCACCGAAGAGACTCTGTTGCGCTGCATTCTGCTCTGACTGGAGTTTATTGCCATACCGGATCACCTTTTCTATGAGGCTCGCATCATTTTCCGGCTCATAAAGGAACTGACGGCGGTGGTACCCTTCGAAACAATCAAATGCTCCTGCCATGGCAAGGCATTCAAACGTTTTTTTGTTGACGGCCCTCAGGTTCACCCTTTTGGCAAAATCGAAAATATCCGTGTAGGCGCCCTTTTCCCGTTCATTGATTATAGCCTGTACCGCTGATTCCCCGGTACCTTTGATGGCACTCAATCCAAAACGGATCTCCCCGTCCTTATTCACTTCAAAATTCATCCCCGATTCATTGATGTGCGGACCCAGTACTTTCACACCGAGATGACGGCATTCGTCCATGAAAAAAGTTACTTTTTCAATGTTGCTTTGGTTATGGGTGAGCACGGAGGCCATGTATTCGGCAGGATAGTGTGCCTTGAGGTAGGCCGTCTGATAGGCAACGATCGAATAACAGGTGGAGTGCGATTTGTTAAAGGCATAGGCGGCAAAGTCTTCCCAGTCTTCCCAGATCTTTTTGGCGATCTTCTCATCATGACCGTTGGCTTTACAGCCTTCGAGGAATTTCGGTTTCAGCTTTTCCAGCAGAGCAAAGATCTTTTTACCCATCGCTTTGCGCAATACGTCGGCATCGCCCTTTGAGAAACCGGCCAGCTTTTGCGACAGCCTCATCACCTGTTCCTGATACACGGTGATGCCGTATGTTTCAGCGAGAAACTCTTCCATTTCGGGGATATCGTAGGTGATCTCTTCCTGACCGTGCTTCCGCTTAATAAAATTCGGTATATATTTCATAGGCCCCGGCCGATACAGGGCGTTCATGGCGATGAGGTCTTCGAACTTGTCGGGCTTGAGTGCCCGGAGGTGCTGCTGCATCCCGGCGCTCTCAAACTGGAAAGTGCCATTGGTATTCCCCTGTTGATACAGTTCGAAAGTTTTTTTATCGTCAAGCGGAATGGCTTCGATGTCTATCCTGATACCGTGGCGCTTTTCTATATTTTCTATGGCTGTCTGAATGATCGAGAGTGTTTTGAGTCCGAGGAAGTCCATTTTCAGCATACCGGCGCTCTCTACCACACTGTTGTCGAATTGTGTAACGAGCAGATCAGAGTCTTTGGATACGCAGACTGGAATGAATTTGGTGATATCATCAGGCGTGATGATGACCCCGCAGGCGTGCAGGCCAGTGTTGCGCACCGACCCTTCGAGCACTTTGGCCTGCTTGAGCACTTCCGCCTCTTTCGTCTGGCTCTTACTGATCTCCTCCAGTTCAGGAACTTCGTTGAATGCTTTTTCCAGCGTGGTACCGGGTCTTTCAGGGACCAGCTTGGCCAGCCTGTTGGCATCGGCCAGCGGCAATTCCATGACGCGGGCGGCATCCCTGATAGCCGATTTGGCAGCCATTGTACCATAAGTGATGATCTGGGCCACCTGATTTTTACCGTATTTTTTCACTACATAATCAATCACGCGCCCTCTGCCTTCATCATCGAAGTCAATATCAATATCCGGTAATGATACCCGATCGGGATTAAGAAAACGCTCAAACAGTAAATCGTACCTGATCGGGTCCACATTTGTGATACCAATACAATAAGCTACTACAGAACCCGCTGCTGAACCACGCCCCGGTCCTACGGAAACACCGATCTTCCGGGCCTGACCGGTGAAGTCCTGGACTATGAGAAAATATCCGGGATACCCTGTCTTTTTTATAGTCTCCAACTCAAAATCAATTCGCTCTTTTATTTCCCGGGTTATTTCACCATATCGTTTCTTTGCCCCTTCGTATGTAAGATGCCGCAGGTAATCATCCTGCGATTCAAAACCGACGGGAATTTCGAAAGCGGGGAGCAATACTTCTCTGTCAAGATCATAGGCCTCAACTTTATTGATAAGCTCATTGATGTTTTCGATAGCCTGAGGCACGTCATGAAAGAGCTGCTTCATTTCCTCCTGAGACTTGAAATAAAATTCCTGATTGGGCATGCCGAAGCGGAATCCCCTGCCCCTGCCGATGGGCGTGCTCTGTAGCTCATTCTCCTTGACACACAGCAGGATATCATGGGCATTGGCGTCCTCCTGTTCGAGGTAATACACATTGTTGGCGGCTATGACTTTGACATCATATTTATCTGCCAGTCGCAGCAGCACCTCATTGACACGCTCATTCTCTTCGAGTCCATGGCGCAGCAGTTCAATGTAAAAGTCCTCCTCAAAAACCTGCAACCACCATTTCAATGCATCCTCCGCCTGATGCTCGCCCACGTTCAGGATAAGATTGGGGATCTCTCCCGAAAGACCTCCTGAAAGCGCTATGAGATTTTCGGAATATTCTTCTATGAGTTTTTTGTCAATCCGAGGATACAGGCCGTACAACCCTTCGATGTAGCCCAGCGAACTCAGCTTGGCGAGATTGTGATAGCCATCCTTGTTTTTTGCCAGCAGCACCTGGTTGAACCGCTTATCGGGATTGTCCTTGGTGAACTTCAGCTTCAGCCTTTCCTCAGCCACATAAAACTCACAACCCACCACGGGCTTAATATCATTGGCAAGTGCTTCGCGGACAAACTTAAAAGCACCAAACATATTGCCGAGATCGGTCAGCGCCACCGCGGGCATTTTGTCTTCTTTTGCTTTCCGGATGACGCCTTTGATGTCGGGCGTGGCCTGCAGCACCGAATACTGCGAGTGCAGATGCAAATGGCAGAAGGGTGTTGTAATCTCATGCTTTTGCGGAGCTGGCGTGGCCACAAATTCTACATTCGTTTTGGCCTTTTTCGCGAAATTTGCCTCACCTAACTGCGGTGGCTCGTAGCTGATCTCCCCGGGGGGCGTATCATCAGCTGGGCGCACGACACCCTCTGCAATGAGCCCGAAAAAGCACTTCGCATTGGCCGAAACATCATAAGCGGCATCATGTGCATCTTCGAAGCGCTCCCCGAAGAGTTTCTCATGGAGTTCAATCAAAGACGGCCATTTGTACTGACCGCCGCGTCCGCCGGGAATGGCGCAGAATTCCGTCGAAACGAGTTGTGTATCAACGGCTTCCTTTTGAGAAAACACATTTTCCATACCCATTCGCAGGAATTCGGAGCCCAGCACCTTAACATCAAAATCGATGATATTATGCCCGATGACCCATTGCGCTTTTTCAAGGTCTTTGGCGAAAAGTCCGAGCACTTCCGCCAGCGGCTTACCTTCTTCCAGCGCTCTTTTTGTCGAAATCCCATGGACTTTTTCTGCATTGTAAGGAATGGTAAATCCATCCGGGCGGATGATGATGTTATGATTCGAAAGCAATTTGCCCTTGTGGTCATGGAGCTGCCAGGCAAGTTGCACCACCCTCGGCCAGTTGTCAAAATCGGTCAGCGGCGCCTGCCTGTTCTTGGGCAAACCGGTCGTCTCAGTATCAAAAATCAGGTACATATCTGTGGTTCAAAATATTATCAGAATCTCATTAAAGTAACGCTCGAAGAACTGCTG
>WGED01000084.1 GCA_015492915.1 Cyclobacteriaceae bacterium | reverse complement strand
CTGCTGCAGCCCGTTGGTCCAGTGCCACTCATCGGGATAGGCTTTCATCATATTTTCTATGCCCGTTTTGGCTACCCTGAGCAGAGGTTCGTAGCCCGTTTTGTCGTACAACCACAGGTACATGGCCATGATCCACGCCTGATAGTGCGGCGCGAAATGGTAATAATCCTTGGCATCGTGATAATACCGCCAGCCTTTTGTGAGTGAGTTTCCGCTTTCGGGCGAACCCTGAGCAGGCGGTCTCATGCCAGGCATGGTATTTACAGGCGGGATCAGCGCATCGAGGATGATCTGTTGATTGGTCAAACAAGCCATGGGTCAATAAAACAATGATCATGATTTGCCGGAACAGGAAATGATAACCACGCACAGATCTCCTTTTCATAGTTTCTGTTCTAATGTTTATTGCAGTATATAATAGCTTGGTATTCATTAACAATTTTGTTTAGCGCAAGAAAATCAAGGCGTTAAGCGTGAAATTTTCCACATGAAATTAGGATGAGAATTTGTGTTTTACTGATTTCCTGTAAAGGAATATCAGATAAGTTTGAATGATGATGAACGATATGGTATCGAGCCATACGGCAAGATTGTCAGAGCGTAAAAGCAGGAGGTCGCCTTTGATGATGTGATGCGTTGCGAAAAACAGATAATGAAGCGATAAAAGGACCATCAGGGCAATATGGCTTTTCTCCGTGAACGGTTTTTTAGCAAAGTCCCTTCCGATTTTTCCGAAAAAATAGAAACCGTACAGCACAGTACCGGTTACAACAGTGACAGCCATTAATGTATCTCCCGAAGGCGCTTCATCGATGCCCAATCCCGCAAGCGCTTTACTGACAGCCCCGTCAAGGCTTTCACCGATACCGTACAGCACCAACCTGTAAAAAGCCAGCGCAAAAAGGAGGAATCTGTAAACAGGCTTCCATCCTGCATATTTCAGATCGAACGATAGATCCGTTTCTGATAATTCTTCGCCACTGATGTTGTTGTAATGGCGGAAAATGAGCCCGCCAAACAAAAATCCCGTAAAATATTCCCACAGGCTCCAGCCATGATATTTCCCTTCACCTGTAAGGATGGAAAGAGGTCTACAGACATTGGCAACGGCAAGGGAAAAGGCGAAAACGGTCATCGCGATGAGGGAATGCCTGAAGAAGACTTTGTCTTTTTTGATGAAGAGAATATATAAAAGTACGGGTATGATGGCGACGGCCGTTGACATGTTGCCGATCATCGAGCCGTAGCTCCTTTCCGAAATGCCTGTGAGATAAATTTTATGGTAATATTCCGGCGCCAGAAGAGGTATCAGAGGCTCAACGGCAAAGCGTGCGAGGTAAACAGAGCCGACAAAAAGTACGACGATGATTACCACATCCTTGAAATGATATTTTTGCTTAGTAAAAAAGTATCCGCCGAAAAGCAGTGACGGAATGCCCATCCATGAAATGCCGACAATAAATAACCAGAAATAACCGTACCACCATGGAACAGCTATTTTGATATCGGGAGGCAGATATCCGGGGATCAGTCCCGGAAGTCCTGACTGTGGCACGAAAGTCCCCCAGCCTGTACGCATGACGTTGAACATAAAAGCGATCAATCCGAAAAGCAGCAGGTTGAATTTTTTGCGCGGCCCGTAGCTGACAGACAAAAACAAGAGAAAGAGCAGGGCTACCACGGAGGGATCGGATGTGCCCGAACCGCGAATCTGCCAGGCAAAGCCGAGGAGCAGGGCAGCCATCAAAATTGTGACATAACGATTTGTCCGAAAAGAGGGCTTGCTGTGTGCCGGTTGCTTCATTCCAACGAATTAAGATGACGAAACCATTTACTGGTATTACCTGCTAATAAAGGATTCGGGTCATTGTTATTTCAACAAATCGCAAAAAAATCATCCGAGCATCCTGATACATTCATTTTTCCCGTTGATCTCTTTCAAGCATGGCCCGGATACCGGACAGCGGCAGGGCGGCGCTGGCCAGATAGCAGGGGAGCCTGTGTTTTTCGCCAAAGATCCATTCGCATGCTCCGTGTTTTTTGAAATCGCTTACCATATCAATGACAGTCTGTCTGGCGAGACGTTCATCGGCCATGGCAAGGGTATAGACAAACCATCCCGCGGGCGTTGCCCAGTAGGCGCCGTTTTGATAAGTGTTCTTTTTACAATTGGTCTTTTCCCAGTAAACATTTCCTGGCAGATGACGTATCTGTCCTTTCTGCACCAGTTCATCATAATGCCTTTTAAAATACCCGGCAATGGCTTTTTGCTGTTCTGCATTAGCAACATTGAGATAAACGGCAAAGGCAGATCCCCAGATATCGTGTTCCCTGCATTGCACCGTCGCGGCGCGCATCAGTCCTGTTTCCGTATCCCAGAAGATGGTGCTGACCATGCGGGCTACCTTCCCGTTTTCGTTTTTCCAGTACGAGGCCTCTTTTGTGCGCCCGAGTTCATTCAACAGGTCCGAAAGCCTGCGGGCCGCCTGGATAAACAGCAAAGATGAAAAAAGAACATCCCCCTGTTTTTCGATGGTGTCGGTAAAGCCGTAAGGACAGCGTTCCTGCTCTTTGCCGGGAGTGATGTGCACAAGACCCGTCTCCGGATTGCGTGGAATGGCATGCATGGTTTTGATCAGTTTGTCAATGATGGTTTTAAGAAAGTTTTTATCCCGCGTTTTGCGATAGGTGTGCCAGGCTATGTTAATGGTGAACTGCGATCCGTCTGCCACAGGTTTTTTACCCATTGTGCCGAAACCCGGTTTGTAAATAGGTGTCCCGTCAAATTTTATACAATCCACTGCAGCCCCGTCAGCACGGATGTTTTTCACAAAAAGAGAACAGGCATCCAGCAGTTCCTGATCGCTGTATGAATCGATCGATCCCTCCAGGGTGTAGGCGTAATCCCTGAGCCAGAAAGCTTCATAACCGAGCCCCACCTGCGGAGGAAAGGCTGCCGTGCCGTCCTTCATGGCTCGCTTTGAAGCTCTGATGAGCCGGTGCGTCTCTTTTTCGAGCCATAAAACAGCGGCAGCGGTTTTATCTTCCCGGCTTTTCAAACTTTCAATTTGGGCAGTGAGAAAGACGGAGGGAAAAATTATCAGGACAAATAATAATGTGATCTTCATGAACTTTTGATGTTTTTTGTCTTCCGAGCGATCTATAAGTTAATTGAACGGAAAGAAAAAGGACAATATGAAGATGGTTTTTTATGATCATCCCGATAGTTCAGAGGGAAACAAAATAAAAAAAGCCACTGAATATCAGCGGCTTTCGGCCAAATTGCTTTTTCCGTTTTTTATAGCTTGAAGTCAACGGCCACGCTCATCTCAACCGATACGGGCTTACCACGCTGGGTGGCAGGCTTCCAATCGGGCATATCCTCAATTACCCGCACTGCCTTTTTATCGAGATACGGGTCAATGTTTTTGTCCACATGGACATCCATCACTTTTCCCGTTTCGGACACGGTGAAATTGACCCAAACCCTTGAATTTTCTTTCCCGTCAGGATGTGCGGGATGGCTCGCCTTCGAAGCGATGTAATTGCTCAATCCCTGCATGCCGCCGGGAAATTCGGGCATGGATTCTACGATCATATATTCCTGTGCCTTTGCCGGAGCCTGAGATTTTTGTGATTTCAGCGCTGCCCTGAATTTTTCGCCGGGGTTGTTCTCCGGAGGCGGCAAAATGATCATGGCCCTGGCC
>WGED01000083.1 GCA_015492915.1 Cyclobacteriaceae bacterium | reverse complement strand
GTGTATAAGAGACAGGTATTTAATTATGAAGAAGATGGATCCTAAAAAAGCGGAAAAAGAGTTCAAAAAATTAACGAGGCATAAGTTTCCCCGCCCGGAAGAGCTGACTCAATTGAGACAGACAAGGAAATATATGCTCGAACTTCATAAGATCATCAAACATTTCGAGAAAAAATTTCATTACGTACCTGACGAAGCTTTCCTGCTGTTCAACGCCTATAACATGAAGCAGGAAAAAATGCTGTTCGAAAAATTCCAGGAAGAGTTTTCAAATAGTTAAGCCGTGCTCCCCTACATTCCCTCCCCGATCGAATTTGAGTACGATTCGGTTTACAGGGCCATTGTCAATAAATCAGGCAGAATGCAGTATTATAAAATTGACAAAGGTCGTGGCCGTAAACGGATCAGCAGGAGTGAATTCTCCAGGATGTACAACAATTCCAATATCATCGCCATCCGACCTATTCAGGATGACTCTCCGCTGTCTCCCATACAGATGGATATTTACGTCAAAAGCAAAGATCCCCGATGATGACGCTATGAAATTTCAATGATTTTTCTCAGATTCAGGACAGCACCTCCCAGGTATGGTCCGACAGCAACCGCACCCGGGCCGAAAACGATCGGTAAGGAAGGTCCCTACCCCATTCTTCAGGTGAAATCATAGACAGCACGTTGCTGCCGTCTTCTTTTTCATACAAATAATAAGTCTGCCCGATGACAGGCTCAAAGTTCATTTGGGCAAGATATATTTTCTCCGATACCTCTACGCGCTTTTTAATGGCATTGGCCTGCTTTACCAGCGTTTTCATCTGCTCATAGAGCTGATGCAACTGGTGGCTTGTCTGCTCTTTCATGGCCGACATGGCCTTTCCCTTTATCCTGCCCTCATCTTCAGGTTTCACCACAGCACCGCCAACCGTATGGGGAAAAGCGATCAGTCCCGGATATTCGGCAGATTTGTCTTTCAGATCCCCGAGATCGATTTTATCAAGGTCAACTTTACCCTTTTTCTTTTCAGCCATGAGAAATAAGCTATTTTTTCATGTTTTTCAGACTCCCTGCCTTCAGACTGTCAATCTGCAACGTGTCAGTGTGCGCCCGGTCTTTCGTTCCGGGAAAGGTAGTACGCCTTGAAAAATCAATAGCGATGATCAGCAGCACAAGCAGAAAAAACACCGCCGCCATACGAAACATTTTACGGCTGTTGCTCATTTAATTCTTAAGTATTTTTATCTCCACCCTGCGGTTCAGCTTGCGCGTCTCTTCCGAGGCATTGCTGGCCACAGGTCTCGTGCCGCCATATCCCTTTCCTTTGATCCTTCTGGCGTCAATACCGTGCTCTACGAGGTATTGCTTTACCTTATCGACGCGGTCCTGCGACAGCTTCAGGTTCAACTTTGAGTTCCCCTGGTTATCCGTGTGGCCGGAGAGTTCAATTTTTACATTTGGGTTTTCCCTCAGCATCTCTACCACGCGATCCAGTTCGGCAAAAGAACCTTCGAGCAGATCAGCCGTGCCTCGCTTGAAATATACCTTGTTAAGCCTGATGGTTTCTCCTACTTCAAGCGGCGCAAGCTCAAAATTTCTCGATACGCCGCCGGACTGCGGTACTACTGCTTCTCTGATGCCCATGTAGCCGGGTGCTTTTATACTCACTTCCACAGAATCGAGACTCAACGGAATTTCAATTTCAAATTTACCAGTCGCCTCATCGGTAATGACATTTTCCGTCATACCGTCACCGGTAATATTGATCGCAGCAGCCACCGGCGCACCCGTCTTACCGTTGGTAACGATCCCCTGAAACCGGCAGGTTTTGTTTTCCTCTTCCTCAATCACTACCAGCTCCTCAAACCCCTCCTTCTCCACAGGTTCTTCTTTGATCTCGACCTCAATCCGGTGCGCTCTGATATCGCCGTAGCCGTCGCTGTTTTGCGTCGATGAGAAATAGGCTATTTTATTGCGGTTGTCAATGAAATAGTTCAACTCTACACCATTGGAGTTCACTTCATCGCCGAGATTTTTCGGCTTGCTCCATTCCGTCCAGCCTTCACTGAGCCGCTCCGACACAAACAGATCTCGGCCCCCTTTTCCGCCATGGCCGTTGCTTGAAAAATATAAGTATTTTTTGTCCGGCGAGAGGTACGGGGTCATCTCCTGCTGTTTGGTGTTGATCGTCGAACCGAGGTTTTGAGGCTGGGTCCAGCGCCCGTTTTTATAAAAGCACACATAAATATCTTCCCCACCGCGGGAGGCATAAGCCTGTAACGAGAGCACCATCGTGGCGCCGTCAGCCGACACAGATCCGCTCTGGTGCGAGGATCGGTTGATGAGATAATCCACATTCAGGCGTGTCGGCTTTGACCATCGGCCGTTTTTGAAAACAGAGAAAACCAATCCGTCATTAATGACCATGCCCCCGGGCAGCTTTTTTTCATTGTTCAGAAACATGATCCTGCCGTCGGCTGAAAAACCCAGCACATAATTCTTCAACTCATTATTGACGGGCCTTCCCAGATTGACAGGCTTCTGCCAGATGCCGTTGGCTCCCAGTTCCGAAACCCAGATATCGCCTTTATCCTTCGGACCGCCAATATTCAGGCTGTCGTTTGCGCGGGTGAAATACAACTTTTTACCGTCAGGGCTGAGGATGGGATTTTGCTCATCATACCGGGTATTGATCTGTTCGAGCAGTTTATTCAAATCCGCCTCATTGACCTGCTGGGCAAAGACCCCGAAAGAGAGCAATACAAAAACCACCCCCAAAATATATCTTTTTTTCATAGCGATAGCACCTTGATATAATGGGCAAAATTAAAACCTTTTGCGCAAGGATAAAGCATTTTATGAAATAGAATGACCGTGCATCAGAGCTTGTAAACAAGGAGCGGATAATCGGTAAATTTATCGAGGTTGCCGGTGAGACTCTTGTGAAACATGCTGTTGAGAAAATTCCTCCTTTTTTCCAGCAGCACCAACAGGTCGCTCCCCGATTGTTTCATATATTCGTCGAGGCCTTCGGCAACATGGCTAAACACCACCCGGCTGAAGGTCACCTTGTCATAATGCACAAATTTCATGAGTTCCTCTTTATAATCTTCGAAGATCGCCTTGTCGATGGTGTCGTCGTGATGAGAAATATGCAATATCTCGATAGAGGCTTTGAGGTGGGCCGCGAGGCTTTGTAATTGCTGCAGAGCAAGTTTGTCTTCCTCCTGATAATCCGTGGCATAGACAATCTTGCGGATACCTCCGAACGTGGCATACTGCGGCACCGCCATTACGGGACAGCAGGTGTGGCGGATGATTTGCTCAGCGTTACCGCCGAGGTATTTTTTGTCATAATCCGAAAAGCCCGTAGTCCCCACGACGATCAGGTCAAATTTTTCCTCCTCCGTTATTCGTTCCAGCACATCCGCAAGCTTGCCCGACTCAAACTTATAATTGCAATCGCGCAGCCCCTTTCGCTTGCTCATCCTGATGATCTCATCGGCTATCGCCTTCAATTTTGTTCCAGCCAGCTCCAGCAGCTTGTCATATTCCTCCATGATGTCTTTGGCCTCCAGCACTTTATCAAAATCCCGCGGTGTGAAGATGTTGAGCAAGGTGATCGTGGCTTTTTCTTTTTCGCCGATAGCTACGGCAAATTCAAGGGCGTTGAGCGACACATCTGAAAAATCGATCGGGCAAAGTATTTTTTCCATTGTTGTTGATTTAGAGCTGGAAGCTTGAAGCTCGAAGAAGGCTATTTCCGTCTTCCGCCTTCAAGCTTTAATCTAATTTACATCAAATCCTCATCAAAATCTGCTTACCCACGGATTTTCTTTGACATAATACCGCCAGGGTTTCAGCGCATCTTCGCCGGCATAATCCACCCCGATCCGTGTCGCGGCTACGATGCGATCGTCAGGCAAAGGCTCACCCTCCTCTATCCAGATGATATCGCTGTTGAGCATGGTACCATAGTGATCGGTGGTGATGCCCAGCGCTTTAGTCAGGGCTCCCGGACCGGCAGTCAGTCTTTTTTCCGGTTTCTCCAGCCCACGGCGCTGCATCATCACATCGATGCCTGCCACGGGTTCCACCGCCCTGATCAGCACGGCGTCGGCTGTGCCCTCCCGGTTGGTCACAACATTGAAAAGATGATGAATCCCATAGATCAGATAGACATAGGCATGCCCTCCCTGCGCAAACATGATGCTGTTTCGCTTTGTCTTCTTATGCCCGTTGGCATGGCAGGCTTTGTCGTCGCGACCCGAATAGGCTTCTGTCTCCACGATCATGCCTTTGGTCAGTTCGCCGCCGAAGTTGGTGCACAGCAGCTTTCCGAGCAGCTTTTGCGCCACCACGGTCACATCCTCATGCTCATAAAATGAAAGATCGAGTGTTTTATATTTCATTGATGTCAATGCAGTTTTCATGGTAGTCCGGCGATAATTTATGCAAATGCGACTTCACCGGCAAACGCTTTCCATGACTTTTCAGTGATTTTACAAAAGAAAAATACACCCCTGCCTCGCGGGATTATGCCACGTAAAAGAAATATCGTAGATTTACCATGCAAATCTTTAATACTTCAAAAACCAAAATACCAGAAATCATGAAAACAAGAATTAACCGTATTTTCATCATCATGCTCGGCAACCTGCTCAGCCTGCCTGTGCTTGCGCAAATCGAAACACCGCAGCCCAGCCCCACAGCAACATTCACGCAGAAAGTGGGACTTACCGAAGTGACCATTGAATATTCACGACCGGGGGTCAAGGAAAGGAAGATATTCGGAGACTTGGTGCCCTATGGCAAACTGTGGCGCACCGGAGCCAACCGCGCTACCAAGATCACCTTTGCCGATGATGTAAAAATAGCTGGCAAAGACCTGCCGGCCGGCGACTATGCGCTCTTCACCATCCCGGGCAAGGATGAGTGGACGGTCATTTTCAACAAAAACACAAACCAATCCGGTACGGGCAATTACAAAGAAGAGGAAGATGCGCTGCGCGTTCAGATCAAGCCAAACCATATCACCGAACCGCGTGAGACGTTCCTCATCAACCTTGAATATGTAAGGCCAAACAGCGCCTTCATCGAACTGGCATGGGAAAATACCCAAATTCTCATACCGCTCGAAGTTGAGATCGACGAACGCATTATGGCATCAATCAAAAAAGCGATGAGCGTCGCCCCCGGTACTTATTATAAGGCCGCAGTTTATTACCGCGAATCAGGCAAAGACCTCAACCAGGCCCTCGAGTGGATCGACAAAGCCATTGAACTGTATGAAAAGAACGGTGCCAATGTCTTCTGGGCTTACAGGCAGAAAGCACTGATCCAGGCCGATATGAAAAAATATGCCGACGCCATTGAAACGGCAAAGACCTCCATCGCCAAAGCCAAAGCCGCCGGCAATGACGACTATGTGCGTATGAACGAGAAATCCATCAAAGAGTGGTCTGAAAAAATATAGCATATGCTTCCGGAGCTTCCTTTACCATGGGAACTCCGGTTTTTATCATTCCTTACACATCTTCAATGTAGTGGGATGGGTTCTTTTCTAGTCGAAATTGCTAAAAATACCCGTTTTTTTCATTGAAATCACTGCCACGCACATCACTCCCTCACGGAAAACTTGTAGACCGTCACCGACTCAAATTCTTCTCCGGGATTCAGCACCACCGATGGAAATTCGGGGCGGTTAGGTGAATCAGGAAAATGCTGTGTCTCGAGACATATCGCTGATCGCGTACCGTATTTTTTACCGTCCTTGCCTACGCTTTTAAACCCGTTGGCTGTGTAGATCTGTATGCCCGGTTCGGTTGTGAACACCTCCATCATCCTGCCGGAGTTGGGTTCGTACAGAATGGCTGCCAGCCCCTTCTCTCCTTCATTTTTGTTGAGCACGAAGTTGTGATCGATACCCCCAGCATATTTTATTTGCTCATAATCCGCATCCACCCGTTCGCCAATCTTTGTCAGTTGCCTGAAATCCAACGGCGTACCCTCCACGCTCCTGATCTCACCCGTAGGAATTGCCATTTTGTCCGTGGGCGTAAAGTGATCGGCAACCACCAATAATTCATGGCCGAGAATGTCGCCTTTGCCTTCGCCGGCAAGATTGAAATAGGCGTGATTCGTGAAATTAACCACTGTCGGCTTGTCTGTTGTGGCATGATAGGTGATTCTTAGTTCGTTATCGTCAGTAAGGGTAAAAAGCACCTTGAATTTGAGGTTTCCCGGAAATCCCTCCTCGCCGTCTTCAGAAAAATAACTCAGTTCGAGGTTTTGCTCATCAATTTGCCTGGCGTCAAACACTTTGAAACGGAAACCCTCTTTTCCACCATGGATGGTGTTGTTGCCGGCGTTTTTAGCGAGATGATAAGTTTTGCCGTTCAACGTGAACTGTGCTCCGCCGATGCGGTTGGCCACTCTCCCGATGGTGGCCCCCATCGAGCCCGAGCCGTCGAAATATCCGTCGATATCATCATACCCGAGGCACACATCTGCCATGTTTCCTTCCTTGTCCGGCACGATGATCGATACAATCTTTCCCCCAAAGTTGGTAATCTGTACGATCATGCCATTTTTATTTTTCAGGGTAAAAAGATCGATCTGTTTTCCGTCACGTGTCGCTTTAAAATTCTCCGGGTTTACCATCAGACCGATTTTTTCCTTTTTTGTTTTACAACCCATTAAAACCGTCATCAGGATTAATGGGATAAAAAATAGTCCTTTTTTCATGGGTTCTAAGTTAAATAAATACTCAATAAATCTTAGGCCTTTTGGGACCGCTGTATGGCGTTGCACCGAATTTACCGGTTTCAGGCGCCGGTACGGATATCAGGTCCTTCTCCGTCACCTCCGGCGCTTTGATAAACCCGTGATAGCGCGCCATCCAGTAATCGCGCAGAAAGCCCGTAGGTTCCATCACCCGGCGCCCTCCTGCGCCGCCGTCGTAGTTGAGCGTGCTGCGGCTGCCCCTCTTAACACTGGTCTCACGCGGCGATATGGCCCTGGCGCCGCCGGCATAAGGCACGTAGCCGGGTTCCGGGTACAGATCATCCCTGAACGAATTGCGATATGTGTATTCGATGCAGCTCAGAGGCCACTCACGCAATTGTTGTGTTGCTCTGTCCGCCTCGCAGTCATTACCGGTGATGGCGCCATAGGTAAAATTGAACCAGCCTACATGCTCCATCCGCTTCACCTCGAAGGTGCGCTCGATACTTCGCAACATGATAGATCGCAGGAGCGGATCATCCGTGTAGCGCATGATGGTATAGTAACTGCGGAAAGCGAGATTGTCGTCCCAGGTGGTCACATTCTCCGGTGGGAAGGTGTTTTTCTGCCTTACGATATAGCGTAGATAACCAAAATCAACAAGTTGCTGATAACCATCCTCATACTTTTTATCTCCCGTCATTGCCAGTGCCGTTTTCATGAAGGTCATGGCCTCCAGGCCGTTCAGGCCTTTGTCCATATAACCGTACGGACTGAGTAAATATTTCGGATCCCAGCGCCCCCAGCGGGTTGGTTTGCCGTCCATGTCTATGAGTTTCCAGCCGTTTTTCATGATATATTCCGCCACCTGTGCCAGATGTTTGCGGGCTACCTCTTTTTCCTTTCCCTGCGCCACAAGTTCGTAAAATAGCGATACGGAATAAAAATGTGCAATGATCTCATCGCTGGAGGTATCGCCTTTCCAATACCACTCGCCGTCTTTGCTCTTGTACCACTTTGCAGGCAGGCCGCCGGAACCATGCCTGCTCATCTGATCCTCATCGCCTGTGGGAGACCAGATAGCGCGGGCGATCAGCCCGTCGATAGGCGTGATCTTTTCAAGCCAGATCATCGCTTTGAAGGCATCAACGGCTTCTTTCCGGGCCTCTTCATCGCCTGTCACGGCATATTTGTAACTCATCGCTGCGAGATAAGGCGTCGTATGACCGCCGTCGTTGTCGCTGATCTCCCTGATCCATTTGCCGTCCTTTTTGTACAGCGTGTGGATGAAGCCCAGCCGCTTGTGGCCCCACTCTTTGATGTGTTTTTCATAATACTCCGCCTTTTTCAAAAGGGTAAAAGGCTCGTAGCGAATGATGCCGAGTCCCTTGTCGGTAGCCATGTACACCACCCTGTTGCCCACGGCGATATCATAAACATGACTGCCCGGTAGCCAGTGGTCGGGAGCGAAGAAATGCCAGTCGTTTTCCAGCATTCTGACCGCTCCTTTGGTGGTACCGACCCAGATATCATGGTCAAAGCCTGCCTCGAGGCATGTTGTATTTTCATAGGGCAATCCGTCTTTTCCGACCAGTTGAGTAAGGGCTGCGCCACGCAGCACACCCAGCCCTTTATCGGTGGCAATAAAAACCCTGCTGCCATAGCGCAGCATGTCTCTCGCAATCGGCGAAGGGAGCGTGCCCCAGTCCACAAAATCCTTGTTGACAACCTTGCCGTCGATCACCGACAATCGGCCACCCGCATTGAGAATATGAAGCGACTCGGCATACGACACGATACGTTCAACAGGTCCCACGCGCACCGGATCGGCGAGCACCTGTGTGCCGTCTTCCATTACCATCGTAATATCGCTTGACAGATATCCGCCTTCGGGTTTTATATCAATGAATTTATCCTCATCGAGACGATATAATGCATCGCGGGTCGCAGCATATATGTTACCGAGGTGCAAACAAACATCAACAAACTGTCTGTCAGCGAGTTTATCCCATAGGTTGCCGTTTACGGTATGGATTCCGTCATCCGCCATGGCCCATAGAGTCCCTCCGACAGTTTTGAGCCTTTTGACCCCCCTGGGGGCGCCCGGCACGCTGCTCAGCTTATCACCATCAACGACGTAAATGTCTCCATCCATTACGGCAAAACATTTCCCTTCACTCAGTGCGACGGAAGTGACGGGCCTGTCGCTGAATATTTTCTCTCCTTTTTCCTGGAGAAAAACAGCATCGGAAACGGGTTTCCACAGATGCTTTTCCGTGCCGAACAAAGGATCCTTCTGTGAATACGATGTGGCAAAAACGAAAAGCAGCATTAAAAAAATCGAATGAAAAAACAGTCTTTTTCTCATGACAACCGGGTTTTAAAGTGACAGGTATATTTAATGGATATATTATTATTTTTCTTGTTGATCAAATCCCTTATAAAATTACAGTTTTACCGTAAACGGGAGAAGCTTTTTTCTGGAACAGGTAAAAACAGTTCATGAAATTTCATTGATTTTCCCATGATTGTTTAAGTGGCCGGCTCGTTAAAAATGCCTAATTTGCAACAGTGGTTTTTGCCCTGTTTTTAATGGTCTTTTTTCCTGAAACACAAACTGTTTAAACTTCACAGAAATGCGTTCTTATATAATACCCTTATCATTACTCATCGTACTATTGCTGATACAGAATGTCCTTTATGGGCAATCCGAAACACGTGTGTGGTACGACGCCCCCGCAGGTGTGTGGGAAGCCAATCTGCCACTCGGCAACGGTCGCCTCGGCGCTATGCCCGACAACAGAGTGGATAAAGAAACTATTGTACTCAATGAAATAACCCTCTGGTCGGGCTCGCCGCAGGATGCCGACAATCCCGAGGCGCCCAGGTACCTGCCGCAGATAAGAAATCTTCTCTTTGCAGGGAAAAATGACCTGGCGGAAACATTGATGCATAAAACATTCGTGTGCAAAGGCGCGGGATCAGGCCACGGCAAGGGAGCCGATGTTCCCTACGGCAGCTATCAGGTGCTGGGCAATCTGGAACTCAGTTTTAAATTTAAGAGTAACAAGCCGCCTGAGAATTATATGCGCGAGCTGCTGCTTGACAGCGCCCTGGCCCGCTGCCATTTTGATAAGGACGGCATTCGTTATGAGCGTGAATATTTCACCGATTTCTCAAACGATGTCGTTATCATCAGGTTGAAAGCAGGAAAAGAGGGCGCTTTGAATTTTACGGCAAATCTTAAAAGGCCCGAGCGGTTTTCCGTCGCTATTGCAGGTGATGAATTACAGATGTCGGGACAGCTCAATAACGGCGCCGACGGCAAGGGCATGCGCTATCTCGTGCGCATACGTATCATACCCGAAGGTGGAAAGCTGGCAGCCAAAGAGGATATGCTGGAAGTGAAAAAAGCCAATTCGGCCATCATCTATATCTCCGCCGCCACGGACTTCCGGGGCAATGATTTCGAATCACAAACAACGACCCTTCTCAAAAAGGCCATGGAGACCCCCTATGAAAAATCACTGAAAAACCATGCGGAAACCTACCAGAGGCTCTTTAAACGGGCTTCCCTCCATCTCGAAAACGAAAGCCTGAATGCCGCCATACCAACCGACGAGCGCCTGAAAGCGTACGTCCGGGACATGGACGACAACGGCCTGCCCGAGCTGTATTTCAACTTTGGTCGCTATCTGCTCATTTCCAGCACCCGGCCGGGCTTGTTGCCTCCCAACCTGCAGGGGCTGTGGGCCAGAACCATTCAAACGCCATGGAACGGCGACTATCACCTCGACGTCAACATTCAGATGAACCACTGGCCGCTCAACGTGGCCAACCTGCCCATGCTCAACGAACCCTTCGAAAAACTCGTCACGGGCCTTGTGGAGCCGGGCAGCAAGACCGCCAAAGTGTATTATGACGGCGACGGATGGGTGGCGCATGTCATCACCAATGTGTGGGGATATACCTCGCCGGGTGAGCACCCTTCGTGGGGCGCGACCAACTCGGGCTCGGGATGGCTGTGTGAGATGCTCTGGCGGCATTATGCTTTCACGGGCGATGAGGATTACCTGAAAGATATTTATCCTATCCTCAAAGGCTCGGCGGAATTTTATCTGAGCACGCTTGTCGAAGATCCCAACACCCACTGGCTGGTGACCGCGCCCTCCAATTCGCCTGAAAATTCCTTCATCCTACCCAACGGCAAGGTAGTGCATGTGTGCATGGGCCCCACGGTCGATAACCAGATTATTAGGACACTTTTTCATCATGTGATGGAAGCATCCGAAATGTTCGGTGTTGATGAGGAACTGGCAAAAAAGCTGTCTGCCGCCGCTGACAGGCTGCCTCCCAACAGGATAGGCAATGACGGGCGTCTGATGGAATGGCTAAAGGAATACAGGGAGACGGAGCCGCGCCACAGGCATGTATCGCATCTCTGGGGCATGTATCCTGGCAATGAGATCACGCTACACGGTACACCCGAACTGGCTGATGCAGTGCGGAAATCGCTCGAAAAGCGCGGAGACGACGGCACAGGCTGGTCGCTGGCCTGGAAGGTGAACCTCTGGGCGCGCCTCGGCAACGGCGACAGGGCTTTCAAGCTGCTGCACGCGCTGCTCAGGCCCGCTGTCGCGGCAGACTACAACATGGTAAACGGCGGGGGCACCTATCCGAACCTCTTCTGCGCCCATCCGCCCTATCAGATTGACGGCAATTTCGGCGGCGCGGCAGGCATTGCCGAGATGCTGCTGCAAAGCCATGAGGGGTTCATCAATTTTCTGCCTGCCCTGCCTTCGCTATGGGAAAAAGGGCATTTTGAGGGCTTTGGCGTGCGCGGGGGCGGCACTGTCTCTGCCTTATGGGAAAATGGTCTTTTGCAAACGGCGTCATTAGTGGCAGACCATAGGAATACATTCCGTATCCGCCTGCCCGAAAAGGCAAAAACCGTAAACACCGTCATCAACGGTCAGGCCGTTACCCTCACTCCCGGCGACGGATTTATCAATATTTCCATGATAAAAGGGCAATTATTGGAGATGGAATTTGGTTATTGACCAGTTCCAACATGTGCCTCATTTGCTCCAGAACGCCTTGGTGAATAATATTATGACTCCATAAATCTCAAGCCTGCCGACGAGCATCAATAGGGTGAGGATCAGCTTGCCGGCTTCAGTCAGATGTGCAAAATTGCCTGCGGGCCCCACAGTACCCAATCCCGGACCGATGCCCGCCATACAGGTTGCCACTGCACCGCCTGCGGATACACCATCCAGCCCCGTGATCACCATCAGCAAAGTGCCGATCACAAAAACGATCAGGTAGAAAACGATAAAAGTGAGTATAGATCCGTTGGCATTTTCCGTAAGGGGCTTGTTATTCAGGCGGATCGACATGACAAGATTGGGATGCATCATACGGCGCATGATCTTTTTGAGATTTTTTAACAAAACGAGGTGCCTGGCCATTTTAATACCGCCTGCCGTAGATCCCGTACTGCCGCCGAGGAACATGGCCAAAAAGATAATAAGCCATGAATAAGGTGGCCATTGCAGATAGTCGGCTGAAGCAAACCCCGTGCAGGTAATGATGGAGATAACCTGAAAATAGCCTTCACGAAACGATTCTTCCAATGGCTTATTCATATTTTCATACAAAGAAAAGGTCTCCACCAGGCCGATGACCAGGATCATAGATGTGTAAAACCTGAACTCTTCATTTTCCAGGAGTTTTTTCAAATTGAGCTTAAGCAAAAAATAGTGCATCACAAAGCTGGCTCCCGACAAGAACATGAAAATCATGATAACATACTGAATATATGGCGAGTATCCGGCGATACTTGTATTCCTGGGAGAAAAGCCACCTGTAGCCACCGTGCCGAAAGCGTGCAGTACACTTTCATAAAAATTCATATGGCCCAACCGCAAAAAGATCACTTCCGTAACGGTAAGCAGCAAATAAATAAGCAACAACCGGTGTCCAACCGCCCTGATCTTAGGGTTAATTTTCTCCTGTAACTGAATAGATGACTCGAGGGTAAGCAAATGATAACCACCCATTTTTAATGACGGCATGATCACGACCACTATCAGGATGATGCCTATGCCGCCGATCCAGTGCGTGAGGCTGCGCCAGAACAAGATGGACTTAGGCAATGATTCGATATCGGTAAGAATTGATGATCCGGTAGTGGTAAATCCGGAAACCGACTCGAAAAAAGCATCGACAAAACCGGGGATTGCATTTGAAAACAGATATGGGAGGCTACCGAACAAGCCGAGGGTAACCCACGACAGAAAGACCGTGAGATAAGCATCCTTGACCCTGAGATCCCTGTCACTCAGGTTTTTCCATGTAGAAAAATAAGTGATGATACTGATTGTAAAGGCGATAACCGCAGATAAAATGAACGGTTGATTATCCTCAGAATAATACAGTGCTACCCCGTCGCTAACCAGCAATGCACTCGCGATTATAAACAGATTTCTGCTTAAAATATTGAGCACATAATGGAAATTGATCATTTTTCTCATTATGCGATCTTTCTTTCCATTTCCGGCCTCAAAGGTATTTTTTTATTGTCACAACCAAAAGAAAATCCGGGGTAACTTCCCGTTTAAACAATGATGATGAGTCCCTTGCCCCAATATGCAAAATGTTAGGATGAAAAAATCATCATTTTCTCATAGCGCATTCTCAGACTTCAATAAATTCCCTCAGATCAGAGGTCAGTATGCTGTTTAATTCCCGGAAATTGATTGCGCGGGTTTTGGTAAATAAAAAGGCAAAAACCGGGTATTTACTGAAATCCACCCTGCGCAGTTCCAAAGGGTGCTCAAACCGACTCAGCACTTTATCATAATCAAATGACTTAATTTTTTTATTGTCAACGCCGGTCGAATTATCGAGGACGATGATACTATAAATGTCATCACTCATTTTGCCGAGTATTTCATCCCAATCAGGCTTTTTTCGGTCAAAGAAAAAGGCATACTGATTGAAGCCATACGCAAAGCGGGATACATCGGCTGTTGTGCACCAACCGCCAAACCGCATTGGGTTGATCTCGATGGGCATTACAGTCCCTTTTTCCGTACGTCTGATCTCCATATGCAGCGGAAAATCACGCACATCAGTCAGTTGTCCGATTTTTTGAAGATAGTCGTGAATTGGTCTTGAATTTTCTTCAACGATCGTTTTCGTCGTCATATACACCCTGTCGCCAACATCCTCCAAAGATGAAAACAGGTGCTTGAATATGCTGAGTATCACAGGCTCGCCTTCGGAATCAAAATAGGCATCCACCGCATACTCCTCCCCTTCGATGCATGCTTCCAGAATAAAAGACGTCGTGTTGAACACTTCTTCAGGGTAAATGCCCTGCATGTCATGGATTTCATTGTGAATGGCCACTACCGTCTCCGGCCAATCTTCCTTTCCATTTACCTTGTGTACACCCATACTGAAAAATCCGGTCGTCGGCTTTATAATGAACGGCACGGGCACATCTTCAATGGAAATATTGCTCAGCTTTTCAAACGACACTTCCTTGAAAAAATAACCGGGATTTAATGCCCGGGTTAGTTCCCTGAATTTTGCTTTATTTTTAAACCTTTCAATTTTTTCGGGCAAATCTGTAAAAGAAAGATTTTTAGCTATCCAGCCAATTGAATTTTCTGAAACAGTAAGAAGCAATTCGTTAGGGTCAGTTTTAACCTTTTCGACAGCGATCCTCTCCTCAATAAGGTTGTACCTGTTGTCAAAGCCAAAATCCAGAGCTGCTTGCGTCTTCACTACAGGAATATTGTATTCCTCAATGGTTATCTTCACAAAATCAGAAACATACGGCTTGTCAATTAATATCATGATTTTTCTGTTAATATAATCACCGTCATAGACAGTACTGCCGGATTGCCGGTCCGGAAAAATAAACCATGCAAAAAAGCATCATAATTGCCGATAAACCCAAAATTCTCACCAGGATTTCGTTATGAGAGGCTAAAGTACAACTTGTCCCGCCAGGGCGGGAAGAAAATCAGCCCGTTTGATGAGGAGGCATTATGCACTTTTATGGTGACGAATCAAACGTGAACGAAGTGCCTGATTTTAAAGTAGTTTAAGCTCGCAATAGAAAGGTTATTGAGATTTTTGGGATAAAAAAACTTCGGAGGGCTATATTATATTAACGGGACTTAGGTAAAGCATCGTAATTGAAGAGGCCTCGTGTATGTTGTGTTATTTAAAACCATATATTTTTCATAGCCGTAGATTCTTTTTAATTTAAGTTTTTAATCAAACCGAAAATGGATAGCCGTTCCGGATACATAGAAAAGGCTAAAAAGTATGCTACCGACATTCTGCTCTCCCTGCCCGAGCGGTTGGTTTTCCATAATTATAATCACACCCTCGAAGTGGTGAAAGCAGCTCAAAAAATCAGCGGTTTTGTAAACCTGACAAACGATGAGCATGAGGTGTTGCTGATTGCCGCGTGGTTTCACGATACCGGCTTCAAAGAAAGTTATGAAGACCATGAGGAAAAAAGCATGGAATACGCCGGAAAATTCCTGAAAGAAATTCAATACCCGCAAGAAAAAACGGAACAGGTGCTGTCCTGCATTCGTTCGACAAAACCCGGCGTCGAGCCCGTCACCCTTACCGAACAAGTACTGCATGATGCTGATTTCATTCATTTATCAAAAAAGTCATACTTTGAGAGGGTACAGTTGCTCAAGGAGGAGATGGAATGGCATACCGGAAAGAGCATTCCCGACAGCGAGTGGTTCAGCAAAAATCTACGCTTTCTCAAATCCCATAAATTTTATACTTCTTACGGCAAATCCGTCCTTGCCTTAAAACTTAAGGACAATATAAAAAGGCAGGAGAAGATGCTTATGAAGATAGAGGATGATATGATAAGCAGTGAGCTGGGGCTGGATAAGCAGAAAATCAAAGAGTTGAAGAAAAAACTGAAACAGGTTGAGGGCCGCCCGGACCGCGGCATCGAAACGATGTTCCGGCTTACCTCCCGCAATCATTTACGTTTGAGTTCCATGGCTGACAGCAAGGCAAATATCCTGATTTCCATAAATTCCATTATCATCTCCATCATCATCAGCGGCCTTATCAAAACACTCGACAATCACCCCTACCTTGTCATTCCGACCTACATGACGCTGGCAATCAATGTAGTGACCATCATATTTGCCATTATCGTGCTGCGCCCTAATGTGACAAAAGGCAAGTTTACAAGAAAAGACATTGAAGAGCGGAAAACAAACCTTTTATTTTTCGGCAATTTTCACGGCATGAACCGCGATGATTACCGCTGGGGCATGCTCGAAATGATGAGTGATTCCAAATATCTTTATTCAAGCCTGATAGACGATATTTATTTTTTGGGCAAAGTGCTTGGCAGAAAGTACAAATACCTCCGGTGGTCCTACAATATTTTTATGTATGGGATCATTATCGTCGTCATTGCATTTGGGCTGGCCAATTTTCTCTATCTGAGAGGCATCAATATCTGATCTTTACTTATCGGATGTCTTCATACTGTGTCCTGAGCCATTCGGCGCTCGCTCCCAATTTCCAGAAAATAAATATCTTGAGATACCGGATATAGGCTTTGGTCATACCAAGCATGGCCACACGGCGATCCGAAGAGTAAACACGTTCTCTGATCTGGCGTATGACCCCGAATTTGTTGAGGCGGAGACACAAATCGGCATCTTCCATCACCGGCAGTTCATGGTCAAACCCGCCGACTTTCAGAAAATCCGCTTTCCGGCAAAACATAACCTGATCACCAAATAATAACCGGAATCCAAAGCACAAGCATCTGAACGGGTTGTACAAAAAGGCCCCTAAGTAGGTCTTAAGCGTATTTTGTATGGTGATGAACTTGCGAATCTTTCCGTCACCTTTCATAATGCTCGTAAATCCGGCCAGGATAATTTTTCTGTTTCTCAATGTCTTGATGACAGTGTTGATCAGATTGGCCGGTACAAGCGTATCGGCATGAAGAAATACCAATAAATCGCCTTGCGAACGGTAAGCACCCTCATTCATTTGCAATGCCCTGCCCTTGCCGATGGATTTGATGAGTTTATAGCCATTTTTTCTTATCAGCAATTCCGTGTCGTCCTTGCTCGGGCCATCAACAAAAAGGATTTCGTAAGGCTGCGGATTGAGTTGATCAAGGTTGCTGAACAGTTGCGGGAGTACCTTTTTCTCATTCAATGTGGGGATGATAATTGATACTTTCAATGTCATGGACTAAATGTAGATGGAGGAAACATAACAAATTGACTTATCCCTGACACTTGAGGGGTTTTGGTGATCTGTCTCATGAGAAATCGATGATTTTTCATAGAAAAAATTTGTGCGACGGAAGGCAGGCCTTCAAAACCTCAATGCATCACGCAGGCGCAAATAGCCCGATTTACTGACGGGCAATGTCTGGCCGTTGCGCAGCTTCACGATATAAGCATCTTTTTCATACAGCTCAATCTGATCAATGAAATCAATGCGGGCGATATAGGAACGGTGAATTCTGACAAAAGAAGATGCGGGCAGGTGTGTCTCAAAATATTTCATCGTCTTTTGCTTCAGATACTTCCCGTCATCGGTATAGATCATTACATAATCATCCTGGGCCTCGATATAGTGAATCTCCTCAGTATAGATGATCCTGATCTTTGTCCCCGTTTTGATGGCGATCCGCTCAATGATGTCCTGTTTGTCCTGCTGCTCCTTTACCAGTTTTTTCACTCCCCTGGCTCCATCTGGTTTGCCGGCCATTGTTTTTGCCCTGTCCACTGCCTCCCGAAGACGCTCTTTTGTAAATGGTTTCAGAAGGTAATCAACTGCATGGCGCTCAAAGGCCTTCACGGCATACTGATCGTAGGCAGTGATGAAGATGACCATAGGGAGTTCGTCGAGCAGCTCAAGCATCTCAAAGCCATTGAGCCGGGGCATCTCAATATCGAGAAAAACAAGCTCGGGCTTTAGCTCATTGATTGCTTTCACCCCCTCAAATCCATTCTCACACTCATCCACGATCTGCACATCCTCCAATCCCTCAAGATATTTGCGCAACAGCAATCTGGCCGGCGGTTCGTCATCGATGATTATTGCTCTCACCATTCAATGTCTTTTGTGGAAATGACAAGGTAACTATAAATTTCCCGTTTTCATTTTTTATGACTACAAGGTCACTCCTGCCATAGATCAATTTCATTCTTTCGGAAATATTTTGCAAACCAATTCCTTCCCCTGCTTGCTTCTTTTTTTGTTTTGTATGGAAATCATTTTCAATCTGTATCTTGAGAAAACCATGAAAGCACTCAGCCATGATCCTGACTTTTGTCTTACCCAGCGCATCCTTTAAGCCATATTTCAGGGCATTTTCTAAAACAGGCTGCAGAATGAGTGACGGCAGCATAGCATTCTCGCAGTTGGGAGAAATATCCTGAACCACCTGAAGACGATTGCCAAAACGCACTCGCTCTATATCGAGGTATTTTACCATATTTTCCATTTCTTCCGGAAACCGCCGCATCTCACCGGCTTTTTCTGATATGGAAAAACGGAGAAAATCAGAGAGCTTGGCAATCATATCCCTGGCTTTGTCAGGATCATTTACCGTAAGGGCGCTGATCGAATTGAGGCTGTTGAAAAGAAAGTGAGGATTGATCTGATTCTTCAGGGCATTGAGCTCGGCTGTTCTGGCACTAAATTTCAGATCGGCCTCGGCCGTGATCTTCTCCATAAAGTTATTATAATATACATACAGATAATAAAACAATATGAGCAGCATGTATATAAAAAGACCTGCGAGCACCCTCCAGAATAATGTTTTAAAAAAAATCGCATTGTACTCATCACCAACAGGAGGCATGAGTTGCAACAAGTAATATCCTGCAAGTAAGACAACAGTGAGCGTAACCGAAGCGGTAATCAAATGTGTGATAATGAGGTTGCCGATATCATTTTTCTCCACTTCATTAAACCTGACAGCATACCACAAGCCCAAGCCCAATATGGCATAAAACAACATATATACAGAGGCATCGGCCGCTGCGAGCCAGGGTGAGGTTTGATAAAAATGATACAAAAACATGCCTTGCATCAGGGCAAGTAAAGACCAGAACAATCCGTAGAGGATCTGCAAATGGCGGTTGTCGGCAATAGGGTGATTCATCTGTTGATTAAAAAAATTATGAATTAAATCGATTTAATCTCTCCGCCTCCAAACAATACCAATCCTTTTATAACAAGTTGCCTCGTGTTATCCTTTACTGAATCGGGTGTCGGATACCGCTTGTCGTCAACACCACCGAAGACAGCAACTACATCGATCTTGACCTGCCAGTGTGGCGGCACTACAATAGTAAAGCCGCCAAACATGGAAAACACGTCAATTGTATGTGTGCCGGGAGCCAGCTCTGAATGCAACAATTTAACGTCCGCTCCGCCAAACATTGTCGTTATCTTCCCTCCCTTGAAATTATCGGTAGTGATGATCTTATCAGCGCCGCCGAATATTGCAAGTTCATCAATATAATCCTGGGTTGACTCGCGAGGGGCCGATGGATTATAATGGCGACCGCCTTTGCTTTCAGGGCTGCCGGGCGTCCGGTGGCGCCCCCTGATAATAAGTGAGATGCCAATAATGATGATGATGAGATACCAGAACAGGCTGGAAACATCATTGAAAACATTATACAGCCACGGCTGCAACCATGGGAGCACATCGGAGAGTAAAAAGAGCGTACCGATCGAAACAAGAACGATACCCGGTGTGGTATTCTCCGAAGTAAGCAGTGAAAAAACACCAATGGTTATCAGCAAAAACTGCCATGTCCATACCCACCAGGGTATGAAATCAGGTATAAATTTGATGTTTTCAATAATAAGCAGCATGCCTATTGCAACAAGCAGCAAGCCGGCCAGATAACGTCGGTCTTTGATATAAGGTGCCATAGTTTTATTGTTTGTTTTATTTCAATGTAAAAGTAAAAACCACCCTCGATCAATCATTAAAGAAATCGGCAAACGGCACCCCTGTGTCGGTAAACGGAAGGAATAATTGTGTAAAAGTCATGTCCCTCTCTTTTTTTGTCCGGATCCCGCACATGAAAAATCCGTGAATTTTCAAGGGATGCTGTTGACGACTACAGCATAAAAGCCCTGAATAAATGTCTCTTTTCTTTGAAAAAAATTACCCTTTTTGCCATCTTACAGGATCAATTAATCGAATGATGAAACTGGCATTTTTCAGATTACTCGCAAAGATTAATAAGGCTGTTCTGCCAAGCTATGCCCGCAAAGACCTGACAAAACTCTCAAAAATCGACAAGGCAATCATTGGCTGGCGCTATTGGGTCACAAAAAGAGCCTTGGGGAATTAAACCCAAAATTCTCACCAGGATTTCGTTATGAGAGGTTAAAGTACAACTTGTCCCGCCAGGG
>WGED01000082.1 GCA_015492915.1 Cyclobacteriaceae bacterium | reverse complement strand
TAATAATTGATCCTGATCCCATGCCCCTTCAACCGTTTGATATATTGCTTCAACGTATCATCGGCAGGGGTTCTGAAAAACTGAATAAAATCGCTGTTCAGCCGGATGGTCAGGTCCACGTATTCCCTGGTGGAGGCCTGGCGGTCCATGTTACAGATCATGATATCGGGGTCAATCTCATGGGCGCCTGCTGCCGCTTCCTTTGAGCAGGCGAGAAAAGCACTCCGCTTTTTCCCTGATTTTACGATGGCCCCGGCCACCTTTCTGCCCAGCGCCTTGCCTTCTTTCAGATGCACGTTGATCCAGATGTTGTCCGGGATCACGGCAAGCGCTTCGCTCAGGGTGGGGATCTTCACGCCACTGAATTCAGGGCCTTTCCAACTGCCGGCATCGAGCTTTCGCGCTTCTTCAAAGGTAAGATCCTCGATCCTGCCCGTACCGTTCGTGGTGCGATCCACCGTTTCGTCATGAAGAATGACCAATTTTTCATCCCTCGTAAACCGCACATCCAGCTCGATCATCTGCACGCCCAGTCTGACAGCCTCCTCAAAGGCGGGGATGGTATTTTCGGGATGGGTGGCCATGGCACCGCGGTGTGCGCAAATGCCTTTTTCAGGCAGTGGCGTCTGCCCGAAGGCAGGGGTGGCCATGATGAATACGGGAAGAAAAAATCGCCAAAATTTCATTACTTCTTCAGTAATTCAAGCAGCTTGTCCGGAGCATCCGTAATGATGCCGTCCACACCTATATCGATGAATTTTTTCATGTCCTCCGGGTTGTTTACCGTCCACACAAAAACCTTAATGCCCATCTGTTGCATCCCGCTTACGTTTTGATCATTCAGTGCACTGTGGTGTATAGCTACCCCTTCATGCTCAAACTTAAAGTCCTTGCCCTGACTGACAGCATTATTGTAAAACTCATTAAATTTCGCGCCCATCAGAAAATAAGTTCTGATCTTAGGATCAAGCGCTCTTACCCTGTCAATGGCCTTTCTGTTGAATGACTGAATAATGACCCATGGCTTTGCTTTGTATTTGTGTACCAGTTCCACCGTGCGGCGCTCGATACCCGGATAGCGTTCGCTGCCGTCCTTGATCTCGATCAGCAGCATCACCCTGCCATCGATGAGTTGCAGTGTCTGCTCGAGGGTGGGCAGCGGTTCGCCTTTGAATTCATCGGAAAACCAGCTCCCGGCGTCCAGCGTTTTGACATAATCGTATGTGAGGGTTTCCAGCTTACCCTCACCGTTGGTGGTCCTGTCCACCTTGGTGTCGTGTATCACCATCACTACCGAGTCGGCGGTCTGCTCCACATCTATTTCGATCATGTCCACCCCGAGGCGGATGGCATTTTTGAAGGCGCCCAGCGTGTTTTCCGGCGCCAGATTTGAGCCGCCCCGGTGTGCGATCACCAGAGGGTGGCGATTTGGCCTAAAATCCATAGAGACCAGGGATAGAACGACCAGTAATAAAGTCAATGAGTTTTTCATGATTTTGTGTCATTTATTTCTCCTGTTTTTCACGACGATCTCCTCAATGATCTCACCGTTGATGTCGATAGCGGTCATTTTGGTCTCTTCAGTGCCCACTTCCATCCTCATGTAATGCTCTATCTTTTTATATTTCACCGTTTCGGGCTGCAGGGCATCCCCGTCATATAAGGGGGCACCGCCGCCTGCCGTGATGATATGGTGCACCCCGCCGTCAATGGCATGGCTGTAGTAGTGGTCATGTCCGTTGAGCACAGCACTCACACGGTGCTTCTCGAAAATATCGCCCCAGAAAGCCCTACGCATTTTAGATTCCGCCACGCGGCTTTTTTTAACACTGTACAGCGGTGCATGGAAAAACACAAAAATATAACCCGCGTCCTCATTCAGCGTAAGTAAATTTTCAAACCACTCTTTTTCCTGCTTCATGTATTCAATGCTGATGTTTTCCCAGAAGGCATCCCTTGCCGCCCCCTTGAGGAATGCCGGCGGGTCGTAATGGGGCCCTTCCATATCGAGTACTACAAACAGCGCATCGCCAACGGAGAAAAAGTAATAACTCTCATTGCCGGGCAGCGAGAAAAAGTTGTAGTAATTCTCCGAATCCTTTTCGTGGTTGCCCAATACGGTGTAGTAAGGCACATTTCTGGTGAGTTTGTCATTGACCCTGAAGAAATTCTGCCAATCTTCCATGTTGTTGCCATTACCTACCAGGTCGCCGGTATTCACGACAAAAAGCGGTTTTTCATCAATGATCCTGTTCACGATTTTCTGATGCACATCGTGCCGCGAACGGGTATCTCCCAGCACACAAAATTTAAACGGTTCGATATTTTTGGGGAAGGTCGTGAAGGCGCCCTTTCCCTTGTCTGTGCCGTTATTCAGCACATCGTAGGTGTAGGTGGCGCCCGGTTTCAGCCCGGTGATAATGGTGGAATGGTGGCGATATTGCGGTACTGTTTTAATCCTTTCGCCTTCCTGTCCATAGGATGTTATTCCTTCCGGTGTTGCCCAGCAAATGGTCACCTGGTCGTCGAGCATATTTTGCAGATAAGGCCCTAAGACAGGAAGCACAACAGGCTTTTCCTTTTGACCAAACGCAAAGGAACTGATAATGACGGCTAAGAATACGGTAATAACATTCTTGTAAAAAGGGTGATTTTTCATGATATAAAGGGTTTATAATGATTCATTATTTTCAAATACTGAGATACAACCATGCCACCCATCCTGCGGTGCTTTGAGCATAAACGAAAAAGCCCGGTCCCCGTCTTTGAGGGTACCGGAGGAATAAAAAACCCGGTGGCACATAAAATTTTTCACAATGACATCTGATTCGGGTCATGGATTTATGTTTTTCTCAAACAGGAAAACAGGCCATGGCTCTATGGACTGATAGCGTGAAACTGCGGTTTCGGGATCCATCCGACTTATATACAAAAAATCTTTCAAAAGGTACCATGACTTTTGAAAGATTTTTTACCCCTGATAAGGCTGAAAGCTAATCTATCCCCACCAGGGCCCTGATGTACTGCTGGCGCTCGAAGTACTCGGGGTTTTTTGAATTTTTCTGGCTCATAATGCCATTGAAGTCATCAATGGATCCATAATATTTTTCTTTCATCCATCTTTCGATCTCATCGAGTATTACCTGTATCTGGCCTAAACCATGGATAAACAATGTGGAACAGATCTCAACCGCCCGCGCTCCTACGAGCAACATTTTTATCGCGCCTTCACCGTCGTGGATCCCTGTGTTCCCCACCAGCGGACATCCTATCTGCTGATACAGTAATGATATCCATCGCAGCGAATGTGACATCTCCAGCGGGCTGCTGAATTTGTTCTTCGAAGTATGGGCCAGCGTATTGATGTCAATGTCGGTTTGGTAAAACCTGTTGAACAAAACGAGCGCCGAGGCGCCGGCTTTTCTGGCACTTTTTGCCATACGCGGCATGGAGGTGAAGTAAGGGCCCAGTTTTACAGCCAATGGAATATTGACGTTTTTCTTTACGCCTGAAATAATATTGATGATATGCTTTTCAATCTTTTCCGGGTCTTCGTCAAACTGCTTTGGCATTACCGCAATATTGAGCTCGATGGCGTCGGCGCCAACTGCCTCAATGTATTTGGCAAATTCCATCCAGCGATCGCTGGTCACACAGTTAAGGCTTGCGATCACGGGAATGTCAACGGCTTCTTTGGATTCTTCAATGATCTTCAGATAATCATCGGCGCTGATATTCATCCCCATCTGCCGGAGATAGTCGAGTTCTTCGGTATGAAATGATGGAATGGATTTGTCTGAGAGTTCCTTTACATCAGCCCGGATCTGCTCCTCAAACAGCGACTTGAGCACTACGGCCCCCGCCCCTGCATCTGCGCATCTCTTTACACCTTCGGCACTGTGTGTGAGGCTGCTGCTCGAAACGATGACCGGGTTTTTCAGTGTCAAACCCATGTATTTTGTTGCCAGATTAACCATGTGTCGTTGATTTAAAAATTAAACTAATGCCAAAATAAGACTGAAAATTCTTTCCTGAATTTGCATTTTTTTCAATTCATGTTTGGCCTATCCCACCCCTGTATCCCCTGCCTCGCCGGCAGGCGGGCCTCCAGGGAGGGGAATTTTCGAAATTAGATCGATTGCAAAACACATAAC
>WGED01000081.1 GCA_015492915.1 Cyclobacteriaceae bacterium | reverse complement strand
TGCCACAAGCACCTGACCGGGGGTATAGCCATGGGATTCGGCAATATTCACGATCACGGGATTTTCGAGCAGGCTGGGCTCGTTCTCCCCTTTGAAAAGGGGTTTTCTGTCTGGGGAGCCCAACGGCGAATAGGCAGTCAGCATGATATCATGATCATGGCAGTAATTCAGCAGGTCATTTTGCTGAAGCAGCGGGTGGCCTTCCACCTGATTCACTTCGGGCTTTATCAGCGTTTCTCTTTTGAGCGCTTCGATCTTTTTTATTGTAAAATTCGACACCCCGATATGCTTTGTGAATCCTTCCTTTCTGCATTTTTCCATGGCCATCCATGTCTCCGAAAGTGGCGCTTCTTCAGGACTCAGGAAATCCGAGCCGGTTGACGGCATGATGACGCGCGGCTTTAGCGCTACCGGCCAGTGTATCAGGTAAAGGTCGAGATAGTCCAGTTTCAGGTCCTGAAGGGTATTGAGCAGGGCGGGTCTCACATCTTTGGCCAGATGCGCGTTGTTCCACAGTTTGGAGGTGATCCACAGCTCTTTTCTTTTTACATCGCCTGCCTTGACAGCATCTGACAGGGCCTGCCCGATCTCCTTTTCGTTTTGATAAATGAATGCGCAGTCAAAATGCCTGTACCCTATCTCAATGGCCTTTCTGATCGCATCATATACTTCGCCGGATTCCGATTTCCAGGTGCCCAGCCCCAGCGCCGGCATCACATCTCCGTTATCAAATTGAAATTTTTTCATATCTGAGTAATTTAAAAATTAATCTGATTCTTTATAAAAATATGTTTCTCAATGTTCGATCCTAAATTAATGTGCCGGAAGAATATAAACGGCCATCAGGCCCACGACCCAGAATATCATCATACGATAAAGCAGTGAAGTGGTGTCGTGGCTCATGAGCCCGATGCGGAATTTCCTGATCTGAATGACCAGCATCATGGCCAGCACCGACAGCATGCCGGAATGAACGATGAGTTCGGTACCTTGTACGCCGATAATAATAAACATGATACCTATAATGAGGACCGACAGGAAGAGATAAGAAAAAGTGGATACGACGCGGTCGAATCGAGTCTTGGTCATCAGCTTGCGAAAGGCCATCGCCACGAATACGTAAAGCAGTGCGAAACCGTTGAACCCGAGCCCGAGTACCAGCTTTCCGCCTTTGATGTCGAAGGCGTTGAGTATCATCCCGGCAAATGAAAATATGAAAAGGATAAACTCTATCTTTCCGATTTTTTGTAAGAAAGTAGTTTTATCGATCTTTTTATCCTCCATGTCTATGGTCATGTTTTCTTCGTTACACAATTTACGAAAGACGGTGGTTTTATGAAATTCAGGGCATTTTATTCACGAATAATCCTTGCACGGCAGACTTCCTTTTCACCGTCTTCTTTCACGATATTCATCAGCGCTGTTTTGTCATCACGGTTATTTTTCCCTTTTGAAATGATCAATACGTCATCATATTGCGACTCGCCCAAATAATTAATTTCTATGGATTTTATGGCATTTTTCATGAGTGTGTCGAGTGGCCAGGCATTGAGGAGCGTTTCGACAAATTTCACATTATTGAGATGATAGAGAATATCGATGTCGCTGTATGAAACGCGGTGTTTTCTCATAAATTCAGGCTGAACGAGTGGAGGTAGTTTGTCAAGTTTTTTGCCGATTGCCAGTCTGTCTTTCACGCTGTGAAGCTGATCTTCAAGGCCATCGACCAATTCGGGCTTGCGCGTTCTGGTGTTGATGGCGGCCCAGGAACTGGTGGCCCTGGCCACTGTATGGCCACTTTCATCTTCAAGAATGAAATCGCGCAGATAAAATATCCCTTCGTGCCCTCTCGACCAGGTGGTCAGTTTTATCGCTTCCTGCCAGGCCGGGTAGCGCTCCACTTCTACGAGAAGCCGTGACAATACCCAGATCTGCCGTCTCTTTGCCATGTCGTTAAAACCAAATCCCCTTGCTTCGGCATGACGGCTTGCTCCTTCCTGCAAAAAATCACAGATAGCGGTAAGCTGCGTCAGCCCTTTGGGATTCAGGTGATAAGTGTGAATGTGAAAAGTCTCTTCCCAGGTCTTTGGTACTGACATTCTGTTTATTGTTGAATTTTCATGAGTAAATATCGTCATTATCCGTCGCAGCCAGCTCCACGAGAAAGTCCGAAAACTTGGCGATCACCTTATTGAGATATGCCTCGCCTTTTTCCACGGCTGATTTTGCAGGATTGCCGATCCCCGTATCTTCCGTCACTTTTGTCCACTGGCGTGGCGCCCACATCCAGCCTTCCCGGCGGGCTTTGAATTTCAGCTTTTTTGAGTTGCCGTCCCCGGCTTCGGATAGCGGTAACACCCACTCAGGCACTATTTTCATCATGATACTGGTTTCCATCTCTCCGGCATGGTCACCGAGGTCATCGAAATATTTATCCCAATGAGGATCAATCAGATACCATGAAATTTGCGCGATTAACATTTTCGGAAATTCCGCACTCAGCTCGCGGATCATCTGTTTGAAATCATTGCCGCCGTGTCCGTTGAGGATGACCAGTTTTCTGATGTCCTGTCCGTTGAGCGCGCTTACGATATCCTGTAATATTTTGAATTGGGTGGAAGGATTCAGGTTGATGGTCAGCTTGATGTCGAGTTGCTGGCAGTTGACGCCAAAAGGCATATTGGGCAGCACGATCACTTTGGCTCCGCGATCCCATGCCAGCTTTGCCGCTTCGGCGGTGATGAATTCATTCTGGATACTGTCGGTGCCATAAGGCAGATGGTAATTATGCGCCTCTGTAGCCCCCCAGGGCAGTATCGCTACCTCATAATCAGTTTCTTTTATGGTTTTCCAGTTTGTCTCTTTCAGAATGTATGGTCTCGGCCCCATCGTTTTACAGTTATGGTTTTTTAATGAATTCTCATGATCGTGAAAAGCCGGAGGATCATTCCCCAGGCTCAAACCCTTTTACTCATGTACTTATCATAAAGGTGATCAGTCATGAAAAAACGATGATTTACTTCCCAAGCATCGGGAACAACTTTTTGATCTCTTCGTCGGTCGGTTGTTTGCCGTACTCGCAGATTTCAAAGGCTTCGGCATGCTTTGCGATTTCAGCCCTGTCACCGTACCACTTCTTCAGCACTTCGACCATTTTATCGTCCGGTTTATTTGGCCTCCATTGAGCCAGAAAGGCAAGCCTTTCCTTTTCATCTTTTGGCACCTGATCCAAAACCCCCATGGTCCATGGTAGCCAGTCGAAAAACTGTGACTCATGGGCCGACATGGCATAGATCTTCTGATCGTATACCTCGTCGATGATTACTGCTATGTCGGGTTCGAATGGGTTAGGTCTTTGAAATCCGTCTTCACAATACAAAAAGACGGGATTCTTCTTCAATGGAGGTACATCCGGCGCCACATTGGGTACGATGACCATGTATGCGGCATCCTGTATCAGAATGCCGGTGTAGCGATGGTCGGGATGATAGTCATTGGGCCTGGGGGCTATGACGATGTCGGCATTCCACTTACGAATTTCGCGTATGACTTTTAGGCGATTTTCCAGTGTCGGCATCAGTTCACCGTCGTGATTGTCCATCACCAGGTATTCGACGCCAAACCGTTTACCGGCTTCTTTGGCTTCGGCCATGCGGATTTTCGCCAGCGCGCCGCCACCCATCGACTGGTGGCCGGCATCGCCGTTGGTGAGGGAGACAAACTTGACGTTGTGGCCCATTTTGGCAAAGAGGATGGCCGTGCCGCCGGTTTTGATATCGCAATCATCGGGATGGGCACCAAACACGATGACATTGAGCTTTTGATCCTGCCCGAATGTCAGGGCGGCAACACAGATCAGAGTAATTAAAAATGACAGTTTTTTCATAGGAATGGAGTTTAAGTTAATTTCATGTTTACGGGATCCCAGCCGACGGGCTTACCTGCAAAGTAACTTTCGTTTGCCAGCAAGGCGGCGCCTGCAGCCCTCATGCCGTAAGTCGTATCTTCGATCACTTTTGCCTCACCACGCATGGCTTTGAATAATTTTGTAAAATGATCGTAACGGCCTCCTTTATAATCGGACGGGGCTTCATAAATTGTCTCGCCGATTTTAAGGTCTGACTTTCTGCTGTCAAGGAATTTAAGGTCGTATTCCTCTACGATCTTCTTTTGATTTTCTTTGGTATAAGCCGCCAGCGAATAACCGCTCGGTTTCATGCCCAGTTTGGCGCGCACCAGCCTCACACTGTTTTGCCCTACTTCCATCATGCCTTCTGTGCCGACAAGCTTAAACCCATATCCGCCGCCGCTGCCGGCGATGAAGTTGATCCTGAAAGCTGCATTGAAAGCTGCATGTGTTTTTGTATCAGGATAATCATAGAGCGTGATGGTGACGTCGGGCACATCGCGGCCGTCTTTCCAGTAGCGTAATCCTCCGGTAGAGAGCGCCCGCACAGGTCCCAGTGAGCTGATCACATAGTGCAATGTGGAGAAAGCGTGTACGAAAAGATCACCCGCTACACCGGTACCGTAATCCCGATAATTTCTCCATCGGAAAAAGCGGATCGGATCGTAGGGTACCTTTGGTGCGCGCCCGAGGAATGTGTCAAAATCGATGGTGTCGGGGTTGGCGTCGGGAGGGATCGGATATTGCCAGGCGCCTTCCGAGGAGTAGCGATCGTTGTACATATCGAGCATCACGATATCGCCGATGGCGCCGTCTTCATACAACTGTCTGGCTTTTTCATTGCCCAGCGACGACATACCCTGGCTGCCTATCTGACATAGCATCCCTGTTTCTTTCTGAGCCTTGATCATGTCGTGGCCATCCTCAAATTGCTGGATCATGGGTTTTTCGCAATAAACGGCTTTACCGGCTTTCATGGCATCGATCGTGATCTTTTTGTGCCAGTGGTCGGGTGTGGCGATGATTACCGCGTCGATGTCTTTCCTGTTGAGGACCTCCCGGTAATCTCGTGTGACGAAAATGTCATTTCCCCATAGTTCTTTGGCGCGGTCGAGGCGGCCGGTGTACAGGTCGCAGGCGGCCACCAGCTTCACACCGGGCACCTTCAGGGCTGTTTTCGTATCTTCGATCCCGATAATACCCGAGCCGATCAGAGCCAGGTTTACGTGATCGTTAGCAGCATAACGTTTCTCATCGTAATTCCTGCCTTCCATGATGAGGCGTTGCTTGTATGATCCGGCCATTGCATACGGGGCAGAGGAGACGAGCATGGAACCGAGTGTGATCTTTTTCAGAAAAGATCTTCTCGCTTTATTTTTTTCTTGATTTTTCATGATCAGTAAAAGTTTTGTCTGTGAAAAAGTTGGGCGTATTGAAGGTGAATTTACATAATTTTTGATGCGCATACTAAAGAGAGGGGAATTAATTAGCGTTAAATGTACACTAAGTCTCCTGAAAAATAAATTTTGTGAAATCAATGATTTCTCATGAAGCCTAAATGTATAGATATTATAGAGAGGTTATTGAGAATTTTAAGTTAATTTAGCTTTGAATTCAACTGTTATTTTTTCTGAACATCCAATTGTATAAATCATGCTCGGCGAAAGACCGCAAATCGAAATGCTGATCCTTGCTGCGGGGGCTTCAAAGCGCCTCGGGCAACCAAAACAATTTATCATATACAAGGGCGAAACCCTTATCAGAAGGATTGTAAAAGAGGCCCTGGAAGCTGACCTCGGGCCGGTTACAGTTGTGGCAGGGCATCAGCACGACAAAGTGAAGGAAGAGATCAATGACCTTGAGGCAGATGTGTTTTATAACAAGGAATGGAAGGAAGGGCTCGGTGCTTCAATCAGGAATGGTCTGAAGTACGTGCTTTCCAAAAATCCGGATACCAATGCATTAATACTTTCGGCAGTAGATCAGCCTTTTGTCAATGCGGATCACCTTCGCAAGCTCGCCGACACGTATGATCCCGCCAGAAATATGATCGTGGCGTCGGCTTACGGCGGCACTTTTGGCGTGCCGGTACTGGTGGACAGCTTTTATTTCGACGAACTGAAACAATTGAAAGGTGACGAGGGAGGCAAGAAAATTTTTGCTAATTACATCAAAGATATCATCGAAATTCCATTTATTGAGGGTTCGATCGATATCGATGAAAAAGAGGACCTGGATGCGCTGAATGAAGAGGGGCCGGAATAATTGCCAAAAAGTCATGCGTGGTTACATTAAAAACAATGCAGCAAGTATTAACCATTGAAAATTTAACCAAGAATTATCCTTCGGTCAGAGCACTGAAGGACTTATCTCTTACTGTTCGTAAAGGAGATATTTACGGTATCCTCGGCCCGAACGGGAGTGGCAAAACCACCACATTGGGTATCATACTCGGAGTCACTAACCCCTCCGCGGGATCATTTTCATGGTTTGAAGAAGGCAATGGTTATCATCTGAGAAAGCGAATCGGCGCCATGCTCGATAAGCCCAGCTTTTATCCTCACATGAATGCATGGCAAAATCTCGGGCTGACATCGGTAATAAAAGGCATCAGCTCTCCTGATGTTACACGCGTGCTGGAACTGACCGGCGTGGATGTGTACGCCAAAAGAAAGTTTGGTACCTATTCCACCGGCATGAAGCAGCGCCTTGCCCTTGCCTCCACCCTATTAGGTAATCCGGAGGTACTTGTGCTCGATGAGCCGACCAACGGACTGGATCCTGAAGGAATTGCCGATGTGAGAGGCATCATCAGCCGCATCGCCGGAGAGGGTGTCACTGTGATCCTGGCCAGCCATCTTCTCGATGAGGTGCAAAAGGTATGCACCCACGTGGCAGTGCTCAAGGCAGGCCAGAAGCTTTATGAAGGACAGGTAGCTTCACTGCTCGCCGGTGATGACAGAATTGAAATTTCATCTGACAACCCTGCCAAACTGGAAGAAGCACTCAATAAATATGAAGGCATTGAAAAAATAGAGAAAAATCTTCCGATGTTCAGCGTCAGGCTCAAAGATGGTTTTAAGGTGTCGGAGCTGAGCGCTTATCTGATCATGCATGGCGTTGATATCACCCATCTGGCTCATAATAAGGGAAGCCTGGAAAAAGAATTTTTAAAATTATTGTCTGAAGACCGTGATTAGATTGTTAAGTATCGAGTTCCGAAAGCATATCACCAGTTCAGGGTTCTGGATTTTGGTTGCCCTTCATGTGGTTGTGCTGTTTATCGCTACGCGTAATTTCAGCCTGTTGCTCGAAAATGCCAATATTGTGATCAACAATCAGCAACTACCGACGGATTTCTCTCTCGAGCCCATCCTTCAGTTTCCCGACCTCTGGCAAAACCTTGCCTATATCGCCGGCTATTTCAAGCTGATCCTGGCTTTAATTATTGTGTCGTCCGTTTGTAACGAATTCAGCTATAAAACCGCCCGGCAGAATATCATCGATGGCATGAATCGGTCACAATGGATAATGAGCAAGGCATTGCTTGGTGTGACACTCGCATTCTTTTCGATGCTCCTCGTAATCGCTCTGGGCCTTTCCATCGGATATACGCATGAAGAATTGCCGGTTTTTCATGATGTCATGGCAAAGGCGGATTTTGTGGGGGCTTATTTTATCGAGTTGGTTGTCTATTTTATTTATGCCCTGTTTTTGTCAGTAGTTTTCAGGAGGACAGGTATTACGATCATTTTATTGCTCGCCTATGACTTTATTCTCGAGCCTGCACTGTCCTGGAGCCTTCCGGGCGAAGCAGGCAGTTACCTCCCGATGAATGTCATTGACAATCTCATCCAGTTTCCTTTTGCAAAATATGTGAATGTGCCCGTTCAGGAGTCGGTAGAAGCAACACAATGGCTGTCGGCATTGGCGTATGGGGTGATATTTGCGTTATTCTCATACATGATTTTCAACAGGAGGGATCTTTAATAG
>WGED01000080.1 GCA_015492915.1 Cyclobacteriaceae bacterium | reverse complement strand
TATTTTCGGCAGGGTACCTGTAAATATTATCCGGTCAAAGCAGTGGAGCATGCCACTGATTTTGTCAGCATGGGTAGTTGTTAATAAATCCATGTTAAACAAGTTACATCTTTTTTCCTTTTTGGTTCTGGCTCGTCCAGGTTAGGATTTCGTAATGAGAGCTTAAATACAACTTGTCCCGCCATGGCGGAAAGAAAATCAGCACGTTTGATGAGGAGGCCTGCCGACAGACAGGGCAGGAGCAAATTAAAGAAACACAAGTGCATATTTAATTAAGATGCAGAAAATAGCAAATCAGAGAATAGAAGCATTTGAAAAATATTCAGAAGTGTGCGGCAGGAAGCTCGAGGTCAAAGCTATACATTGTGCAAGCCTGTACGATAACTTGAGTGTTAAAGACACGTGAATTGCAATGGATCTCCAGGGATAGATGTTATAATCATTTAGTGGCAATATTGTGATGTTTTGGCATTTAAAAAAAGGCGCGATTTACCTTGACATTTAACATATATATTAATAATATATTGAATTAAAATTTCATGTCATGAAAAAACGTAAAAGATCAAGGGATTTTTATATCAGTACGGCAATAATTGCATTTGTACTGAGTATGCTTGTTTTTTCTTGTGAAAAAAGGTTACCAAAAAATGCCGGTTATCGGGAAATGGTTAAGAGTTCTTCTACAACCAGTACGGAGGATGTAAATTTATTATTAAGCGAAGCCGGATGGCTTCCTGAAAGTTCAAAGGTTGATTATTTGGACAATGGAAGCGTAAGGATAACCGCTCCGGAGAACTGGATGTACATCGGCACCGACCAAAATGGCACGTTGCATGCGATAACGCGGGTGATTATAGACATTAGCTGTAAATGCACGGAAGGCACCGGATGTGACCCTTATATAAAAGGATCAGACCACTGTTGCAATATGAAAACAAATTGCTCTCAGTGTGATAAAACGGTGAGTTCCAGCGGCATGGTTTTCGGGAGCAGCGACAGCATCCGGTTCATTGTAAAAAAGGGAGGGTTTATTAATATTGGGCAAGGAATAAAATTTGAAACAACAAATGAAGCATTGCCCATGGCGTTTTCCGAAATGTTTCAAAACAGCATTGTTGCGGATGCGATACAAAGATTTTTTAAAGAGAATGGGTTGACCGAACTTATGAATGACAGGGAAGGGCCCCAAACGGAGTATTACCGTTTCATGCTCAATGTAATGGGCAGAAGGGCGATGGTGGATATTCCAAAACCGATAATTGATAATGCCGATACAACACCATTGGTTGCAATAACCAACATGATAGGCGGTGATTACTCTTGCAGTTGTACGGAAGGGTCTTGTGACTTAAAGAAATTTATGGGAGTAAAATATTGTGAGAGCGACAACTGCACGGGTACATGCACACTAAGTTCATCATCAGCCGGACAAGAAACAATAATGGGAAAAGTATATAAGTATTAAGTGTGAAAAAGCATTTGCAAAAATAACCCGAATATAAGGCGCTGGTTTGTCAGATATAAAAAAATTAAGACAGTAAAAGCATCACCAGCCCACCCAAAATCATAATTATCCCAGTGCCGTATTTCAGGGATTTACTGCCCCGTTGACCTGTCACCCGAATGCGGCTCAGGAAGAGGAAGAGGAGCATCCCTGTGACCAACAGACTGATATACAGCCAGAGAAAATAATGCGCATGGGAAGTGAAAAGACCGTACTCTACACCCAATGACCCGCCGGCGAGGCAGGAATTCAGGGTGACTTTGGTATAGCTTTCCATGAGAAATTGACCATTTTTATATGGCATGTACAATTCCTTCTAAGGTTAAACCCTCCAAGGGGTTTGGAACCCTTGGGGGGTTCAGTATAATATCCATGAGGAAATCATCCTTTTTTCATATAGATTAATTACTCCCATTCAGCAGGTCCCGGCATCCCGCTTTGTAAATAATCGGAGTCGCGGGGCCTCCTTCGATTTGCAATGATGCTTCCATGAGGAAATCGCTATTTTTTCATAGACCATCTCGTTTTCCTTTGAGAGGTCCCGGCGCTGCTCGCGCACATAGCCTTGCTGGAGGCCGGGAACTACGTTTTTTTAGTTTTATAGAACAAAAATAAAAAAGCGAGCCGGGGCCTCCTTCGATTTGCAATGATGTTTCTACGGAAAAACAATCATTTCCCTCCTATAATGCTGTTGGATATGAATCTATTTCACATTCTAATCACAGTTTTCATTCAATGATAAAAATCAAACTTGTCCGCCGGACAGCGGAATTCAAAATATTCTATCCCTTCTGAGGGGTGATGTCCCTCTCCCATCGCTTTTTCTTTGATACAAAAAAATAGCCGCAACTATACCAGCTACGGCTATTATCCTACCTGTCTTATATCAATAAAAACTGTTCTTTACAGGAAAATTTGATTGTGATGTCTAATCATCAAATTTTCCGTCATGGTCATCATCCTCGCCTACTTCCATCACGGAGTTCAGGTTGCGGGCGATTTGTCTTGCCAAACTAGAATTTGAACTGTCATTTATCCTTACTATACCATCGGAATCAGCCACTGCAGCATCCAGATCCACTCCGGTAAATAAGGCATCGAGATCAAAAATTATCAAAATCTGATTCAGGATTTCACTATTGACTTCAATGCCGTTTTTATCCTCCAATTCAAATTCCATTTTGTAATTATTGGAATACTCATACTTTACCGAATCAGTCTCACCGGAGGGCGTGTAATAGAAAGCAACAAACATTGTCAGTCCGCCATCCATAATCGGGCTAAGCTTTACTTCAATTTCCTCATAAACTCCAGGAACAATATTTGCCACGCCGAAATCAGGATTACTGGTTCCCTCAAGCAAATCAACAACAAACCTTCCTTCGAATTCGATCTCATCAAGGTCATCATTGCCATGATCATCATCACCATGATCACCATCGCCATCGTCATGGTCACCGTCATCATCGTGGTCACCATCATCATCATGGTCATCATCATCTTTAGTCCCGCTACTTTCCATTTGACTCTCTTCCAGTGATTCGAATTCGATTTTTGTGACTCCAACCAGGACATCGGTATAAACCAGGTCAGAGGCCGTAGTCCTGACACCAGGATTGATGCTCGACAATGTCGTTGTTGCCTTCATTGCTACTTGTACATTTGCCAATGAAGTGTCACCATCGTTTTCGCTACAACTTGTCAACATTACACTAAAGATCAACAGTGCGACAAAAGCAACTGACTTAATTAAATTTCTCATTTTCATCATCGTTTAGTTTAAATAAAATTATACTGTTTTAATTTAATTCTTTTCAAAGGTCACTGTGACGGTTACGCCATCTTCCGGCTTCTCACTGATCAGCTTAATTTTATCGGTGGAATATTCTGTTACTATCCAATCGATATTAAGCTTATCCAAAGGAAAATCAGCTTCATATTCTAGCTCAATGACCAATACCCCATCATCACCATAGGTTTCCCATTCCCCTTCTTTGATCTCGCCGTCTTTGGATGCAGTAGCATACTCATCCTCAAAGAATTTGAAGTTATAGCCTTTAAAATCGTCTGTACGATCATTTTTGTCTGTAAAATGGCTTATATGCCAGGTTCCGTCAAGTAGGATGTCTACAAAAGCCGAATCATCTATATCATCATCATTATAATCGTTGTCATCATCTTCATCACACTGATCTTCAGCATCTTCGATTATATCTTCCAGCATTTTATTATCAGTGATCACCATGTTAGTACTGTCACTTAGCATGACTGTTAATGGAAAATTAATGCTGGCAAGATCATTCTCATCCATATCCTCAAAAAGGGTGTACAGTTCTTTATCATTGTTTACCGTAATCACTTTCGACACCTGATTTAAAATATCATAAATTGAAACATTAAAAGGATAAACAAAATCAAGGCATTCTATATCAGGGTCTTTCCCATTTTCCATGCATTCCTCCTGTAAATCCTCGAGATCATCATAATCCTTTAATGTCACCTCTGTATAATCAGGCAATAACACTTTTATCGGAAAATTAATCACCAAAGTATCATCATCACTGTCGGATTCATCGAAAATCCGCTCAATGAGCACATAGTCATCTGGCTTGGAGATGGTCAGGTCATTGCCGTTGGCAATTACAGAAACAGGCAATACTACTGTTAAACAACTCGATTTATCAATAATATTGTCAGGAGAACCGTCATTCATCGAAGTTCTTTTGACAAGATCCGACAAAGGCGAGTCGGCGCTGATAACATCCTCATTCTGAGGATTAATGATTTCCTCAACTTCTTTTTGGCAACCGGCTAGGGATAAGAGAAAAAGGCCGGATAAAAGCGTCAACAGTTTAAAATAATTTTTCATTGTGGTCATAAAACATTTAATCGATTTACAACTATAAAACTGATGAGCGATTAAAACTCCTACCATGGAGATGAAAAAAAATAATATTTTTGAGCGGAGATTATAAAACAGCTTTATAAAGCCGATCAGATAATGCAATACGAGATAATTATTTACATTTAACCCAAAATTCTCAATAGGATTTCGGGTTTAACCTAGCTATTGAAAAATCAATACTTTTTTTATGGCAAAGAAAGTTGCTGAAAAAGAAAATATATGCCGGGAAGAAACTTTTAATGAACTGTTTAAAGTTCATGCCAAAGACCTGTATAATTTTCTTTATTATAAGTATGGCTCCGAAAACAACCCGCATGATATGGTACAGGAAGCTTTTATCAAGCTTTGGGATAATTGCCATAAAATTACCGTTGACAAAGCCAGGGCGTTTCTTTTTACCGTTGCCAATAACCAAACCTTAAGTAATCTGGCAAAGAAAAAAACAGCTTTGAAGTACGCTGAGGAGCCCATCAAAGATTACACCGCCGAAACGCCAGCTTACGTGCTGGAAGAAAAAGAGTATAAAATGAGGCTGGAAGCGGCCATCAGTGAATTGTCGCCGGAGCAACGTGTCGCATTTTTATTAAACCGGGTAGAAGGTAAAAAACATCAGGAAATCGCAGAGATGCTGGGCATATCGAGGAAAGCAGTTGAAAAAAGGATATACACCGCGCTGGCAAAGCTGCGGAAAAAAATTGAAAATATTTGAAGAAAATGCAGAACAATGGGTAGGAAAAAAACGCATGAAACTGTTATATAGTTGAGTAATAACATGAATAGCGAAAAATACATAAAGAAATGGCTTGATGGCTCGCTCAGTGAGTATGAACTACGGGAATTCAGTAAAACCGAGGATTACAAGGTACTGAAAAAGCTGGATGATGCTTTGCTGCAATTTAAAGCACCTGCCTATGATGTAGAGCATGAGCTGGCACGTTTTAATGAAGCCAGGTCATCGCGCGCCAAAGGCAAAACAGTATTCGTTTCATGGATGCGTCCGGCACTGAAAATTGCAGCTTCCGTGGCTGTTGTTTTCCTCGTCTATCTATTTATTTCGCCCGATGCTACCACTACCATTGCTACGGGCCCAGCCGAAAAAACAACCATAACTTTGCCAGACAACTCATTGGTTACTCTGAATGCACAGTCTTCCCTTTCATACAATGAAAAGCAATGGGAGCAAAACAGACAGGTAAAACTGAAAGGGGAAGCTTTTTTCGAAGTTGCCCGTGGTTCCAGATTCGATGTATCAGCAGAAAACGGAACGGTATCGGTGCTTGGCACCCGTTTTACCGTAACAGATCGCGATAAATACTTTGAGGTAATATGCTTTGAGGGATTGGTGGCTGTGCAGGCAAGCCGGGAACAGGTTAAATTGTCACCGGGCCATATGTTCCGTGTCATTGACGGTAATGTCATGACAGAAGCTGACATTCAGGGATCAGCCCCCGGTTGGCTGGCAGATGAGAGTTCATTCAAAAGCGTACCTTATAAATATGTGCTAGAAGAACTGGAAAGGCAATACGGAGTGGATATTACCACGCGCAATGTAAATCTTAACCAACTTTTTACCGGTCGGTTCACACACAAAAATTTATCACTTGCTCTGAAATCGATTTCACTTCCACTTAATTTGCAGTACAAAATAGTGGGAGAACATCAGATTGAACTTTCCGGTGATAAGGAATAACGCTTTTTTTATAATCTTAATTGTTTTTATTACCAGTGGGACCGCCCTGGCACAGCAGCCCGCAGGAACTCTGCCGTTACGCACTGTTCTTAATGATCTTGAACAGAGATATTCCGTTAGTTTTACCTATGCCGATGAAACCATTTCCGGTATAAGTCTCACCCCTCCTGCCGATTCTTTGAAACTGACCGAAGCGCTGGCCTACCTGCAACAGCAGACCTCATTGATTTTCCGTCAGCTAGATGAGCGTTTTATAACCATCAGCAAGCAGGTAACCGGAGTGATAAACATTTGCGGTTATCTCATTGACGCAGAAGACCAGATCCCATTAATCGGCGCCACCTTGAAAATCGGCAATAAATTTACCGTAACCAATGACGATGGCTATTTTATCCTCAATGCTGTTCCAGCCGACAGCGTCGTCAACGTAAAAATGCTTGGCTATGATCCTTTAACCTTTCCTGCCAGCCAGGCATATGCCGAAAAAGGCTGCCTGATATTCTCCTTGTCGCCCAGAGCCACGCGTTTGCAGGAAGTGATGATCAGCAACATTATCACCACAGGGATCGATAAACAACTTAATGGCGTATATGTTGTCAATGCAGAGAATTTGGGCATTTTGCCAGGTTTAACCGAGCCTGATATTCTCCATGCCATTCAGGTATTGCCGGGAATACAAAGCATCAATGAAACAGTATCCGACATCAATGTCCGCGGTGGCACCAACGATCAAAACCTCGTATTGTGGGATGGTATAAAAATGTATCAGACCGGTCATTTCTTTGGTCTCATTTCTGCCTTTAACCCTTATCTCAACAAGGAGGTTACCCTCATAAAAAATGGCGCCAGCGCCTTTTACAGTGATGCTGTTTCCAGCATCATCAATATAAATTCAGACAATTCGTTAGCCAGTGAGTTTTCTGCCGGAGCAGGCATAAATATGATCAATGCCGATACCTATTTTAAAATTCCCATAACCAACAAGATCACGCTGCAACTATCGGGCAGAAGATCGATAACCGACTTGATTAAAACACCGACATTTAACAACTATTTTGAACGGGCCTTTCGCAATACCGATGTGACCAAAAACATTTCCGCAGGCAGCGATACGGTCTTTAATTCTGACGAGAATTTTTTTTTCTATGATGTGGCAGCCAATCTCATCTACAATCCTTCCGAAAAGGACAAGCTGAGGGTACATTTTCTCATCAACGCCAATGATCTGGAGTATCAGGAAAATTTCAAGAGTCCTTCATTTTCCGATTCCAAAACCAGCAGCCTGACCCAAAGCAATATCGCCGGTAGTGTGTATTATCAACGCCTCTGGCATAATAAACTCAGCACAACAGCCCAAATGTATGTTTCAAGCTATGCTCTCCGCGCCATCAATTTTGACATCCTAAACAATCAGCGACTCATCCAGGAAAATGACGTCCTGGACAACGGACTTAAAATCGATGCCCGTTGGCAGTTCAACACGAGCTGGGATTTGTTTGGAGGCTACCAATTTCAGGAAATGGGTGTGGGCAATCTGGAAGAAATTAATAATCCGGAATTCAAACGCTATATCAAGCGGGTTGTCCGTACCCACGTGGCCTTTGCGGAAAGTAATTACGAATCAAAATCGGGTAAAACCCATGTCCGACTCGGCTTTCGAGCCAATTATTTTCCCAAATTCCAAAGGATTATTCCGGAGCCAAGGCTGGCATTCAATCAGCAGGTTGGTAAGTTTCTCACCCTGGAGGTTCTGGGCGAATTCAGGAGCCAGGCAGCGACGCAGGTTATTGATCTTCAAAATGATTTCCTTGGCGTAGAAAAAAGAAGGTGGGTGCTGGCTAATGAGGAGGATATTCCGGTTGTACTCAGCAAGCAAGCTTCGGTGGGGCTGCACTTCAATAATAACAAATTGCTGATAAGCCTCGAGGGGTTTTATAAATTTGTGGATGGCATCACATCTTCGAGCCAGGGGTTTCAAAATCAATTTCAGCATATCAGGGCAAGCGGCAGTTATACCATCTCCGGAATAGAGTTCCTTATAAACAAACAGTTTAAATACGTCTCATTATGGGCCGGTTATGCCTATACTGACAACCAGTATAAATTTCCGGATTTCACTCCATCAGTTTTTGCAAACAATCTGGATATCAGGCATACTGCTTCATTTGGAGTAAATGTAACCGTTAAAAAATTAGAGCTTTCGGGTGGGGTAAACTGGCGTACCGGCAAACCCTATACCTTACCGGACGGGGTCGATAAAAACCAGATTATTTATCAAACGCCCAACAGCGCCAGGCTGCCGGATTACCTCAGGGTTGATTTTTCGGGCAAATACACGTTCATGTTGTCATCCAAAGTTCGCGCCCAGGCAGGCCTATCCCTCTGGAACTTAACCAATTACCAAAATGTCTTTAATATTTATTACCAGATGGATTCAAACAACAATATCCGCGAAATACGTCAATACGCCCTGAGTTTTACTCCCAACCTGATGTTCCGGGTTTATTTTTGAGGTGAAGGATTGTCCCCTCTCTTGGGGCAACGCTTAAAGATGAATTTGTATCAGTAAAATACCGTTGATTTTTCATATCTTTGGCGTCAATTTTTACTAAACATCACAGCGAATGTTCATCAAAGGCGTTTCGATCAATCACCTCAATGAGATCAGCAAAGGCACGATGGTAGAGCACATCGGCATTGAATTTACGGAGATAGGAGAAGATTTTATTATGGCTAAGATGCCCGTGGACCACCGTACGGTACAGCCCATGCGACTGCTGCACGGCGGCGCTTCCGTAACACTCGCCGAGACGCTTGGCAGCGTGGCTTCCGCCATCAGCGTCGATCCGGAAAAATACAACTGTGTTGGTCTGGAGATCAATGCAAATCATATAAAATCCATGACTTCGGGCTATGTCTATGGCAAGGCCTCTCCCATCCATCTTGGCAGAAAGACCCATGTATGGGACATCCGTATTACCAATAAAGAGGGCGAACTGGTTTGCATCAGCCGCCTGACCGTGGCTGTAATCCCTAAAAAAACGTCATGAGCAATTTTGTGTTTTATTCATATCATTTTTTGCACCTATGAACCACGATAAAACAGAAGGAATAAAAACGCGCACAGATACATTTCTGCAATCCACACCTCTTATTGATATTTTTGAGATGGCCCGTCAATCAGGTTACGGGTGTGCTGTTTACAGGCTTCCGAGGGCTAAGGGCAAGCACCTGATCATTGATCGTTCGGCCGGCATTTCCCTTGGCGAGGTGACGCTGGAGGATATCGGAAAAGGATTTATTTTTCACCCTTACAATGCTGAAAATCATGAGATCAAATTCCTTTGGGAGGATATCCACATTTATGAGGAGAATGATAAAAAAGGATGCCACCTCGTGACAGGGGGCATTCCCGATGAAGCACTTGATAAAGTATTCGACCGATCTTCAGCACCACACTATGATTATCTTGCAACAAAACATCCTGGTAAAATCACCGCTGGCAGCGAAGAGGAAAAGCATGATTTCATCGGTCTGGTACAACAAACTATCGATGCGATCAATGACAATCATGTACAAAAAGTGGTCGTTTCGAGGAGCAAAAAATTTGTCCTCGCTGAGAAATTTGATGCAGCAAAATTTTTCGATGCACTCAGTGATCGCTATCCCAACGCTTTTGTGTATCTCACTTTTATTCCCGGCACAGGCATGTGGCTCGGCGCCACACCCGAAGTGCTGATTGAAATCGATGATAACAAACTGTTTAAGACCGTAGCGCTTGCTGCCACACAGTCGTATGACAGGGAAGTGAGCCGCCCGGAAGATGCGAGCTGGTCAACCAAAGATATCGAAGAACAGGCGCTGGTAAGCCGCTACATCATCAACTGCTTTAAAAAGATACGTCTTCGAGAATTTGAAGAGCTGGGCCCGCGCACCTATGTCAGCGGCGATCTCATTCATCTGAAGACCGATTTTACCGTCGATATGGAACAGGTGGCATTTTCGCAGCTCGGCTCGGTGATGCTGCAACTGCTGCACCCCACAAGCGCCGTGTGCGGCATGCCCAAAGAGCCCGCTCAGGAATTCATTCAAAATCATGAGAAATTCGACCGCGAATATTTCTCGGGCTTCCTGGGGCCTGTCAATATTCATGAAGAAACACATCTTTTCGTCAATCTGCGCTGCATGAAGGTGATGGCTGGTGAGGGTCAACTCTTTGCCGGTGCGGGCATAATCGCCAGCTCTAATCCCGAAAAAGAATGGAAAGAGACGGAGATAAAGATGGATATACTTCTGAAGGTTTATAATGAAATGTATTGATAGAGCTGGAAGCCAAAAGCTTGAAGCCGGAAGAGGAGGTGCATAACAAACAATGGAATAACAGATGTCGATTTCAGGATTTCATTCTCCGACTTCAGCCCTGAACCCATGAGAAACCCTCATCCTTGATATTGCAGGATAAACTAAAGAATAAAGACAAAAGGGCATGAATAATTATCAGATATCAGGTGCTGGGCGCGAGGCTGACCCGTTCTTAACCAGGTTGACAATCTTATGGAAGGATGGGAAAATAACGTCAGTCATGCCTTTTTAAACAACCCAAAATTCTCAATAACCTTTCTATTCCGAGCTTAAACTACTTTAAAATCAGACACTTCGTTCACGTTTGATTCGTCACCATAATAGTGCATTATGCCTCCTCATCAAACGTGCTGATTTTCTTCCCGCCCTGGCGGGACAAGTTGTAC
>WGED01000079.1 GCA_015492915.1 Cyclobacteriaceae bacterium | reverse complement strand
CACGGGATTTTTACAATACACCGGCGGCAACCTGCACGGCTATATCATGGATAATCAATTGAAATGGCTGGAGAAGGTAGTCTTGAAACTTGAAAAAGACCCTCATATTGATCACATTTTTATTACCCAGCACACACCGTTCTTTCCCAATGGCGGCCATGTCGGCGACGACATGTGGTACAACGGAAACAATGACTATCGTGCTTCCGTTGCCGGTAAGCGGGTAGCAAAAGGTATCATTGAAAGACGTGATGAACTCCTCGATATCCTCGTGAATAAAAGCACCAAGGTAAGAGCCATACTCACAGGCGATGAGCATAATTACTGCAAAACAGAAATCGGCCCGAAAACCAATATTTATCCTGAAATGTATCTTCCCAAAAAGATCACATTAAGCCGCACTATTTATCAAATCAATAATGGCGCTGCCGGCGCACCCTATTACGCCCAGGAAAGCACCCCATGGACGCCATTCACAAGCGGATTCACAACGCAAAATGCGGTTGTTTTCTTCAAAGTACATGGAAAAACACTCAAGATGGAAGTATATAATCCTGATACCCTGGAAAAGATCGACGAGCTCACATTGCAATAAAATTTTTTCAACTCTTCATGTATTAAGATTATGCAAGAGAGCTTCCTCTCCCCGCACACTCTGTGTTACAAAGCAAATACGTAAAGATTTTGTCTGTCTATAGCTCTGATTTCCAAATAACTGTATAATTTTGCCATCATTTATAACCGCGACCAAACGTGCCGTTAAAAGAAAAATTGCATTTGATTTCGACCGGCCTGATTGCATATTCGTTATGAAATTTGATCAATTATAACATCATAAAAGTTGGGGAGGATAATAATTGACGCGAACAAAAAAGGCCTGAAACTCAATCTCAGGGAATTATACAACTACCGGGATTTATTCTGGATACTTGCCTGGCGTGATCTGCGGGTTCGCTACGCCCAAACCTTTCTCGGGTTTACCTGGGCGCTTTTACAGCCGCTGGCCACGCTTGTCATTTTATTTGTCATTTTTGGAAAAGCGCTCAATGTTGACACAGGAGGAATTCCATACCCGGTATTTGCCCTGGCCGGCTTATCAATGTGGACTTATTTCAGTTTTGTTTTAAGCCAGTCCGGTCAGTCTGTGATTGGTTCACAGGAAATGATAAAAAAAATTTACTTTCCCCGGCTCGTTATCCCACTGAGCAAAACTGTTGTCGGATTTGTGGATTTTGCCGTTGCCTTGATATTTCTGGCAGTGTTGATGATGGTTTACGATATCAAACCCAATGCAAATATCCTGTTCGCTCCTGTATTCATCCTACTGAATATTATGGCTGCTCTGTCAGTCGGTATCTGGCTGTCCGCACTTACCATCCGGTACAGAGATTTTCAACATGTCGTTCCATTCATTGTTCAGGTCGGTCTCTATGCTACGCCTGTCGCTTATCCGGCCAGATTTATTCCCGAAAAATATCAACTGATTTATAATCTGAATCCAATGGTAGGTGTGATTTCAGGTTTCAGGTGGAGCCTTTTCGGGGGAGATTTCCCCGGTTACAATGTTTACATAGCTTGCGGGATAATCGTCCTGCTTTTTATATCGAGCCTTTATTATTTCAAATCTGTCGAAGATGTGATGGCAGATATTGTTTAAGTAATTTTATGACCCAATTGCATGTACACCTGATGATATCTTTCTACCCCGTTTTCCAATGAAAAAATTTCCTTGGCTGTTTTTATAATGTCCTGTTCATAACCGCTTATGACATCAATAGCCCGGGCTCCCTCCAGATATGCCTCCTCATTGAAGTCCCTGATTATAATCCCATTATTGTCACCAAGTATTTTTTCTATATCTCCCCATCCGGCATTGGTGACCACAGGTTTGCCCATGGCCATAATTTCTCCCATTTTGGTTGCAGAGGACGCTTTCTTCGAAAAAGTCGGGATTATAAAAAATACGGATGCATTGCAGATCGAAATGTATTTTGGGACATCCTGCCTCGAAGCCGATGTGATGATAATCTCATCATTTTCATAGCCCCGGTTTCTTAATGCTCCAGCCAGAATGGTTTCATCTTTCGAAAGAAATAAAAACCTGACACGTTGTTTGTATTGTTTTGCTCGCTCAGCCTTTAACACCTCAAAAAAATCCAGCATTTCATCCAGCATATACCAGGTGCCCAGAGAACCGAGATAAAGCAATACGAAATCTTCAGTTTTAATTCCCAGTTGCTCACGAAAAACCTTCCTGTCCGCCTCCGGCAAAATGTTGTTCCGAAAAAGATTCAGATCGGCACATGTCGGAATTACCACAATTTTCGAATCTGCCTGCAGCAACGGCTCATCTGAAAAGAATTGCTTTGCGATCTCCTCTTTGGCATTGTGTGTCAAAGAGATAATGGCGTCCGCCTCGCGGATAAATATCTTTTCTTTTTGCTTAAAATACCGGTAAATCCATGAGTAAAAAGGATTATCCGGGTTCCACAACCTTCCCTCAACACGTTCATCAGCCCAGAAACCCCGCATATCAAAGATAAATCTGATACCGTATTTTCTTTTTGCCCACAGCCCTGCCAGGCTTGTGATATAGCTGCGGCAATGGACAATATCAATTTTTTCACTTTGCAGTATTTTTGCTATTTCCTTTTTTAAAAGAACAAGGTCATAAACTGTGGACAACACAGGTGGAGATTTGTGATACCGGAGAGGAATTATCCGGAGATCTGAATGGAAGGTTTCCGGCAGCGTATTCTTTTCAAAACTGATTGCAATGATTTCATGTCCATGTTGCAATAACCCTTCGAGATAAGGCAATATCTGTGACCGGCCCAGGGGGTCACTCAATCCGTCATACGTAAGGTACAGAATTTTCATACCAGAAAAAACAGCCTTCTTTAGTTGTGTCCGGCACAATATATCATTTTTAAACGGTTTCCTTCTTTAATTCCCAAACACATGTTCGGTCATTTAAATACAACTTCACTGTCATATTCTGTTATTTAACCCAAAATTCTCACCAGGATTTCGTTATGAGAGGTTAAAGTACAACTTGTTCCGCCAGGGCGGGAAGAAAATCAGCACGTTTGACGAGGAGGCATAATGCACTTTTATGGTGACGAATCAAACGTGAACGAAGTGTCTGATTTTAAAGT
>WGED01000078.1 GCA_015492915.1 Cyclobacteriaceae bacterium | reverse complement strand
ATTAATAAGGTATATTACAAATGGTTTTTCTATCCTTTTGCGCATTGGTACGACCTGATGGGTTGTATTCCCGTCAGTTCATTTCGTTTTCTGAGGGTGCTTCGTGTGTTCTCCATTTTGATGCGCCTGCAAAATTTGGGCATTATTGATCTCACTGATACCTACCTCTATGCGCAATTCAGAAAGTACTATGACATTGTCGTAGAAGAGATATCCGACAGGGTTGTTGTCAAAGTGCTCGAAGGTGTTCAGGATGAAATAAGGGGAGGAGGGCCCGTGGTGGAAAATATTGTAAAAAATGTAATCAGGCCGCGACAAGACCAGCTTGTTCGGTGGATATCAAGGCGAATGCAGGCAATAGTTGAGCGGGAAGTGTTGATAAAGCGGGATGAGATAGAATCTTATGTCGGTGAACTGATTCGGGAAGGGTTGAAAAGCAATTCGGAAATGAGAACTATTGAAAATTTGCCGATTATGGGTAAGGTAATTACTGAAACCATTGAAAGAACCATTTCAGGCATCATCAATAACGTGATCACGCAAATGCTGACCGACCTGGCTTCCTATAAAAATGAAGTACTGGTAAAAGACGTGTCAGAAGTAATCCTTGGCACTATTGAATTTGAAAGTGAAGGTACAGACGATGATGCCATATTCAGGGATATCGCTATCGAAGTGCTGGATGTGATTAAGGAACAGGTAAATGTGAAACAATGGAAACTGAAAGAAGAAGCAGAAAAAAATGCTTCCATCAGCGAGAAAGGCGCAATACAACTACTTATGGTTGAGGATGAACATTGATGAACAGTCTATTCTGTTACGTTTTCACAGAAATGGAAAAAGGCGATATATCATGCCTCTGTGCATTTTTTGAACATTAATTTATTAAGTTTGCGCCCTGAATGACTGCATAAGAAAATGGAAGCGACAACACTGATTAAAGAGCATGGCTATGTGAAGCAAACCGTTGACCCGTCTGTTAATCTGGTCGCGGAGATTGAGCGATTGAAAAAAGAAAAGAATGCCGTGATTTTAGGCCATTACTATATCACCGGTGACCTGCAGGATATTTCCGATTTTCTCGGCGATAGCCTGGCTCTCAGTCGGCAGGCTCAGAAGACGGAAGCCGATATGATCATTTTTCTCGGTGTTCACTTTATGGCCGAGACGGCCAAAATCCTCAATCCATCCAAAAAAGTTATCATTCCCGACCTCAATGCCGGATGTTCTCTGGCCGAATCAGCGCCAGCAGATAAATTTGCAGCGTTCAAGGCGCAATATCCCGGACATAAGGTGATCTCTTATATTAACTGCACCGCTGAGATCAAGGCTTTGTCTGATGTCATTTGCACTTCTTCCAATGCCGAACTCATCGTGGATAGCTTCGACCGAAATCAGAAGCTGATATTTGCTCCGGATAAAAATCTCGGAAATTACATCAACAGCAAGACAGGCAGGGAGATGGTGTTGTGGGACGGCGCCTGTACGGTACATGAGAAGTATTCGCTTGAAAAAATTCTTGAACTGAAGGAAGAGCACCCGGATGCCAAATTTATTGCTCATCCCGAATGTGAACAGCCGTTGTTGCTTGTAGCTGATTTTGTCGGTTCAACAACAGCTTTATTGAAATATTCGCAGGAAAGTGATGCTCAGAAGTTTATCGTTGCGACTGAAAGTGGTATCCTACACCAGATGCAGAAAAACAGCCCCGACAAAATTTTCATCCCGGCGCCATCAATCGACAGCACCTGCGGATGCAACGATTGTGAGTTCATGAAACTCAATTCCATGGAAAAATTGTATTTATGCCTGCTCCATGAACAACCGGAGGTGATCCTGAGTGAAGTATTGATGGAGAAAGCCAGGCAACCGATACTGAGAATGCTCGAAATCTCCAAAAAACTTAAGAGGTGATTTATCCTATCTTAACCTAACCATACATTGTCTGCAATCGTAAAATCAGATTATCTTGTCATTGGCAGCGGTATTGCCGGACTTACTTTTGCCCTGAAAGTCGCTGAACACGGCACCGTAAACATCATTACGAAAAAAGCTGCCGACATTTCCAACACATCCAGGGCACAGGGAGGTATCGCTTCGGTCACAAAACCCTCGGACAATGTTGAAAAACACATTCAGGACACGCTTATTGCCGGGGCAGGCTTATGCCATCGCGATGCAGTGGAAATGGTACTCTCGGAAGGCCCGCAACGGATCAAGGATCTGGTGGAATGGGGGGTGCATTTCACCAAAACACGGAGTGGCGAGTTTGATCTGGCTCGAGAAGGTGGTCATTCGGAAAACAGAATATTGCATGCCGCCGACATGACAGGCGCTGAGATACAAAGGGCGTTGCTCGAACAGATGCGCCAGCATCCCAATATAAAATTGTTTGAAAATCATATGGCAGTGGACCTGATCACTGAGCACCATGTATTGGGCAACCTGCAATCCGCCTTCAACATCTGCTTTGGGGCATATGTGCTATGCCGCGAAGATAACTGTGTAACACCTTTTCAGGCCAATTACACGATCATTGCCACAGGCGGAGCCTCAAAAGTATTTCTCCATGCTACCAACCCGGATGTAGCCACCGGAGATGGCGTGGCCATGGCCTATCGGGCCGGGGTGCGCATCGCCAACATGGAATTTGTGCAATTTCACCCTACCGCTCTTTACAACCCTGGGAAACCGTCATTTCTCATATCCGAAGCGCTGCGGGGGCATGGTGGCAGGCTTATCAACGGAAAAGGGGAGCGGTTCATGCCGGAATACGATGAGCGGGCAGAGCTCGCACCGCGCGACATCGTAGCCAGGGCTATCGATGCCGAGATGAAAAAGAACAGGGAGGACTGTGTCTTTCTCGATATGACACACTTGGACGGCAAGGAACTGAAAAAGCGATTCCCCAATATTTTCAAACATTGCAAAGAGGAAATGCATCTGGATATCACCAAAAAACCGATCCCTGTGGTTCCCGCGGCCCATTATTTTTGCGGTGGCATCATGACGAGCCTTTCGGGACAAACCTCCATGCAAAACCTGTTTGCAGTTGGTGAGGCAGCCCATACAGGCCTGCACGGAGCCAACAGGTTGGCGAGCAACAGCCTGCTCGAAGCGGTAGTGTACAGCCATAATACGGCAATGAAAGTGATGCGGAAAAGGTCCCGAAATTTCGGCAGTGTGATCATTCCTCCGTGGGATGAGACCGGTATTGTGGACGAACAGGAGTGGGTGCTCATTAAACATAATCAGAAAGAAATCCAAAATATTATGTGGGATTATGTGGGCATTGTCCGGTCAGAAAAACAACTGAACAGGGCCAGGAGACGCCTCAACCTCATATACCAGGAACTGGAGACCTATTATAAAAAGGCTAAAATATCGGCCGAACTGGTTGAGTTGAGAAATCTTTCGGCGATCGCTTTCCTTATTGTCACCTCGGCATTGCGACGACATGAAAGCAGGGGTTTGCACTATATGACCGACTATCCCGATAAGAATGACAAATACCTGAAGGACACAATCCTGTAATGTCTGAATGAATTTCCATTGCAGAATTTAAAGAAAAATCAAACAACTGACGCCGTGAATAAGTTTTATGATTTATTCGCATTTGCTGATAACCAATTTTTAACCATTACTACATGAGTATCGTTTTAGAAGAAAAACAAACCGTAGTCATCAAATTTGCCGGTGACTCGGGAGACGGCATGCAGCTTGCCGGTTCACAATTCACCAACAACACCGCATCGCAAGGGTATGACCTCGGTACATTCCCTGATTTTCCGGCTGAGATCAGAGCGCCGCAGGGAACCTTGCCCGGCGTATCGGGATTTCAGATCCATTTCGGCAGTGATGAGATTTATACACCGGGCGACACCTATGACGTTTTGGTGGCGATGAATGCCGCTGCGCTCAAAACCAACTTACACAATGTGAAAAAGGGTGGAGTACTCATTCTCAACACTTCCGGTTTTGATGCGAGGAACCTGCGCCTGGCAGGATATGAATCCAATCCCCTCGACGACGGACAACTCGACAGTTTTATCATTTATAAAATTGATATTACAAAACTGACCAGAGAAGCACTCCAGGATATTGAGATGGGCCTGCGGGATAAGGACAGGTCGAAAAACATGTTCGTCCTCGGGTTTATCTACTGGTTGTTCAACCGCAATCCGGAAACGACTATCCAATTTATCGAGCGGAAGTTTAAAGACAAGGACGCTGTCAGGGAAGCGAATATAAAAGCCTTAAAGACAGGATATAACTACGGCGATATAACCGAAGCATTCTCAAGCCGTTATGTGGTAAAGCCCGCCAAGATGCCTCCGGGAAAATACAGGAGCATTACCGGTAATCCGGCGCTGGCGCTGGGGCTGATCGCCGCAGCACAAAAGACCGGCCTTCAATTATTTTACGGCACTTATCCGATTACGCCTGCCAGCGATGTGCTCCAGGAACTTGCCAAATACAAGAATTTTAATGTCAAGACATTCCAGGCCGAAGATGAGATCGCGGCAGTCACTTCGGCAATTGGTGCTTCGTTCGGTGGAAACCTCGGCGTCACCGGTACCAGTGGCCCCGGGCTGGCGCTCAAAGCAGAGGCCATCGGTCTGGCTGTAATGCTCGAACTGCCTCTAGTAATTCTGGACATTCAGCGTGCCGGGCCAAGTACGGGTATGCCCACCAAAACAGAGCAATCCGATTTGCTTCAGGCGGTTTATGGGCGAAATGGCGAATGTCCCATGCCTGTGCTTTCAGCAAGTACACCGTCATCCTGCTTTGAGGTAGCTTACAATGCTGTGAAAATTGCAGTAGAACATATGACACCCGTACTCGTACTCAGTGATAATTATATAGCCAATGGCGCCGAGCCCTGGCGTTTTCCAAAATCATCCGATTTGGAAGAGATAAAGGTTGGTGTATTAAACGAAAAAAGAGAAGGGGAGACGCCCTTCCTGCCTTATGAGCGCAATGACAACCTTGTGCGAGCCTGGGCGATACCGGGCATAGAAGGGTACGAGCACAGGGTAGGGGGGCTTGAAAAAGAAGATAAAACCGGCGCTGTGTCATACGACCCGGACAACCATGAGAAAATGGTGAAAATCCGTCAGGAAAAAGTGGACAGGGTCGAGGACTTCATTCCCGAACAGGAAACAGATACCGGAGCGGATCAGGGCAAAGTGCTGGTGCTCGGTTGGGGTTCAACATACGGTGCTATCAGGGGTGCTGTGTCCGAACTGGTAAGGGAGGGATTGCAGGTGTCTCATGCCCATCTGACTTACATCAATCCATTCCCTAAAAATCTCGGAGAGTTGATGACGAGATTTGATAAAATCCTCATCCCGGAAATCAATAACGGCCAGCTCATAAAGCTGATCAGGGAGAAGTATCTGATCGATGCTGTTCCGTACAACAAAATAAAGGGTATTCCCATCACGAGGGATGAATTGGTCTCAAAAATCAGGAGCATTTATCCCACTGAATAAAATTAAAAAATCACCTGTATCTCATG
>WGED01000077.1 GCA_015492915.1 Cyclobacteriaceae bacterium | reverse complement strand
TTCAGCCGCAGCAAAAACAGGCTCTGGACCAAGGGCGAAACTTCGGGCAATTTTTTGCAGGTAAAAGACATCATTGTCGATTGCGATGGGGATACCTTGCTCATTCAGGCTGATCCGGCCGGGCCCGTGTGCCATACCGGTGCTGATACCTGTTTTGATGAGTGTAATACGGACAACGCCCTTTTCCTGCATTACCTCCAGCAGGTGATCGCGGAGCGCAAAAACAGCACGGCGGATAAATCTTATACGAAGTCATTGTTTGAGAAAGGTATCAATAAGATAGCCCAGAAAGTGGGAGAGGAGGCTGTAGAGCTGGTGATCGAGGCCAAAGACGCCAATGACGAACTGTTCAAAAACGAGGCAGCGGACTTGCTGTATCACTTGTTGGTATTGCTTGAAGCAAAGAATACCAAGCTTGAAGATGTCATTGCGGTACTAAGCGCCAGGCACAAGAAGTAGTGCCTTCTGAATGGGAACGTTCATGAAAAATCATTTAAAATCATAAAAAATATTTATACCTTTGCAGCCTGATTTGAGCGGCGGTTGTCCGTTCGTCAGATGCATACAGTTTGCATACCGGCTCCATAGCTCAACTGGATAGAGCAACTGCCTTCTAAGCAGTAGGTTCGGGGTTCGAGTCCCTGTGGAGTCACTTCATTCAGGCGCCGTCAGGCGCTTTTTTATTTTGCACGGATATATGGGAAAGTGGCGATTATTGATTGGTTTCTGTTGCAGGCTGTCACTGACACTCTGGCAGGTAACATCTCAATTGCTATGGGAATTCGATGATTTTTGAGGCGGTTTTATGCCGGCACGGTATGTTGTACGGTTTTTGCCTGAGCGGGATCGAAATAAAATTTTATATTTGCGCGAATTTCAATCATAAAATTTCAAGAGCTATGCCTTTATATGATTACAAATGCTATAACTGCGAAGCAGAAAAGGAAGTGCAGCATTCGATGAGTGAGATCGGCAAGATCGAGGTGTTATGTGATCATTGTGGTCAGCATATGAAAAAAATGTTGTCTGTTCCGGCCCTAGTCGGTTTTGATGATGTCGGCAGAAGCATAAGCAAAAAAGACAGGGAGAACGGCTCCAATGGAAAAGGCAAAACAACCAAAAAGGAATCAACGCCTGCCAAAACAGACAGCTCAAAATCCTGAGAAAGACTTTATTTCCATCAAAAAAGATATCTCCATAAAAATGCGGTTAGGGCCGTTAAAGTCACACCCATGACTATGGGCAGGAAAGTGGAGACAAGTGTCCACTTCACGCTCTTTGTCTCTTTGAAAATAGTGTAAATCGTGGTGCTGCACGGGTTGTGGAGCAGCGAGAATAGCATCAGGTTGACGGCAGTCAGGAGTGTCCATCCGCCGTTTTCGAGGATGGTTTTAAGCGAATCTATTGATTCGGTTTCAAACATCACGCCTCTGCCGGCGCCGTAATTTTCTACTCCCGTCATCAGCACAATCAGCATCAGGATGGTCGGAATTACGATCTCATTGGCAGGTATGGCCACGATATAGGCCACCAGTATGATGCCGTTGAGTCCCATAAACCATCCCACCGGATCGAGGAAATTGACCATATAGGCAGCAATGGGTTCGCCCGCGATGTTGACATTGGAGATAAGCCAGATCACTGCCCCGGCCGGCATGGCAAATATCACGGCCCGCCATAAAATGAAGATGGTTCGGTCGATGATTGATCTATAAAGGGTCTGCCAGAGCTTGGGCAGGCGATAAGGCGGCAGCTCAAGGCTGAATACCGACGGCTGGCCCTTGAGCACGGTATTGGACAAGCCCCACGAGACAACAAACGTGAGGAAAACTCCGAATAGCGCTACACCCACAACCGTCATGGCGGAGACGAGGCCCGCGAGGTGGGCAGGCACCAGGGCCCCGATAAAGATGGAGGCCAGCAATATCTGTGTAGGCCAGCGGCCGTTGCAAAGGGCGAAGTTGTTGGTGATGATGGCAATCAGGCGTTCTCTCGGCGAATCGATGATACGGGTGGCCACCACCCCTGCCGCATTGCATCCGAAGCCCATCATCATAGTCATGACCTGCTTGCCGTGGGCGCCGGCTTTTTTAAACAGATTATCCATATTGAAAGCCACGCGCGGCAGGTAGCCGAAATCTTCGAGCAATGTAAACATAGGAAAGAATATGGCCATCGGTGGCAGCATCACACTTACCACCCAGGCTGTGGCGAGATACATGCCGTCGATCAATAAACCATTCAGCCACCATGGAAATCCGGCTATTTCTGCCATTTCATTGAGCCATGGGTGCACCTTGCCGATCAATAAGTCAAACAGCATTGCAGAAGGTATATTGGCGCCTGCGATGGTGATCCAGAACATCAGCGCAAAGAGTAACAACATGATGGGATAGCCCAGAACAGGGCTCAGAAATATCCTGTCGAGGAAAAGGTCGAGATTGAACTTTCTTTTGTCACCGGTTTTTACAATGACTTTCCCAGCGATTTTTCCGGCTTCGCCGAATGTTCTTTCAACGATCTTGTCGTGATAGTTTTTCGGAAGATTTTGTCTGAGCTTCGCAGCGAGACCGAGAATTTTATCCACTTCGATGGTATTGCCGGCTTCTTTTGATTCAGCGCTTTTGTACAGGTTTTCCAGCTCGCCGTTTTGCAATGCATCGATGATGCTTTTGTCTTCATCGAGCAGTCTTGTTGCCAGCCAGGTTGCATTCGGAAGGTCCGGGTACCGCGACCGGATTGCTTTTTCAAGTTCATTGACCGGTTCGGCTATTTCATCAGGTATCTCATGGACCTTTCTCGCTCTGAGCGGTTCCGGCGATGTTGCGATCTTTTCAATGGTGGTCAGCAGATCGTACATGCCCTTTTGTTCGCGGGCCACCGTTTTTACCACGGGTACCCCGAGCTCCCGCGACAATACCTTATCATCGATATAGATTCCTTTTTTTTCAGCTTCATCCACAAGATTGACACAGACGATGGCGCGCGAGGAAATTTCGAGCATCTGGAGCACCAAGTTAAGATTGCGCTCCAGCCTGGTAGCGTCGGCGATGATAACCGTGACGTCAGGCTTGCCAAACAGAATGAAATTCCTCGCAATTTCTTCTTCGACACTCGCCGAGATGAGTGAGTAGGTGCCCGGCAGATCAATGACTTTATATTTTTTGTCGTGAAACACATAGCTCCCTTCGGAGAGCGCTACGGTCTTGCCTGTCCAGTTGCCGGTGTGCTGGCGCAACCCGGTGAGCATGTTGAAGACCGTGCTCTTTCCTGTGTTGGGATTGCCGGCAAGGGCTATGACAAAATCGGCATTTTTGGCATTCACGCCGAGCTTTTGCAGGTTCAGCTTGTCATGAACAGGGCAATCCCTGCACTTGTCGTGCGGAAAATCCAACTTCACGGCAGGCATGTGAGATTAAGTTAGATGGTGACGGGAGCAATCCTTATTTTGCTGGCTTGTGCTTTGCGAAGGGCGATCAGCCCACCCTTGACAAAGTAGGCCGTAGGATCACGGAAAGGGCTTTTTATTGCAACTTCAACCAGCGTGCCCGGCACGAAGCCGAGATCCAGAAGACGCTTGCGCTCAATGCCCTGACATTCGTCAGAAATACTTTCGATAAGGGCTTTCTGACCGGGAATAAGCTCCGAAAGTATCCTTTTGGACTCTTTTATCAGTTTCTCACACTTTCTTTTAAATATTCCTAACATAACTTTTAAGCTTTTTGTAATTCTTATGTAA
>WGED01000076.1 GCA_015492915.1 Cyclobacteriaceae bacterium | reverse complement strand
GTATGGTGCGGCCTTTCGATATCCGCTAATTTTAACCTGATAATATGCTGTTTCACCAATTAACCGACAATTGAAAATGAAAACGCTTATAGTATTGCTCGCCTTTAGCGTATCGCTGTTATCCACTGACTTCAGCGATGCCCAGGTCCGGGTCCCTGTTAAAAAGAAAGTGGTTGATAAAACGAATAAAGAGGCCAATGAGGCTACCGACAGGGCTATTGATAAGGGATTTAATCAGATAAAAGGGTTGTTTGGAAAGAAAAAAAAGAATAAAAAGGATGAAAATTCAGCACAATCCCCTGACACATCTCCAAACAATCAACAATCGACCGGGGACAAGGAAGCATCAGGTCCGTCACTTGACTGGGCTAAATACGATTTTGTCCCCGGCGATTTTGTAATTTTCGAAGATGACCTTGCCGGGGAAGAGAATGGAAAATTCCCATCGAGGTGGGACCTGGTAAGAGGGGTGGTTGAAGTAGCCAGGGTGGATGGAGAGAACGTGATCATGTTCAGGGAGGGAGAGCCTTCCATAGTTCCGTATTTCAAGGATGCCGGCGCAGACCATCTGCCGGATGTATTTACTGTCGAATTTGATCTCTCTTATCATTATCTCGGAAACGGAAGTTTTACTGTTTATTTATTTGACAAAAAGAATCAGAAATCAGGTAGCCCAACGGGATATACCTATCTACTGTTATGTTAATCATAAAATGACGGATACAATCTTTTTAGTTTTACCCTTGAATCGGCCGTGGTAAACTGCCAGTTGATCTTTCTGTCTTTATTGTTTCGGTCATTTTGCCAGGCGTCCACTTCCCTGATCACAGTTTCCATATCAGCGATATGTCGGTTGAGGCATTGATTATTCAATACATGAAACTCTATTTCTGCCATGTTTAACCAGCTACCATGCTTTGGCGTGAATACGAATTCAAACTTATCCCAAATACGTTTGGCTTCTTTTGGTGCAAATGTTTCGTAGAGTGAAGATGCTGCATGCGTTTTAAAGTTATCCATGACAAGGGTTATCCGCTCAGCATCCGGGTATTGCTCGTCAGCTATGCGTTTAATAAACCTGGCCCGGTCTTGTTTTTTCTTAAACCGGGTAACTTCTACCAGTCGCTTCCCCCTCAAAGGCTCATTGGCCATGAAGATATTGACCATGCCATGCCTTATATATTCATAATCCATTCTCTTTTCCCGCCCTTTGCCCATCCTGATAGCTTCTCTGCTCTCAGCGATAAGTTGTTTAGGGGATTCATCCATACAGACAACCGGGCGTTTTTTGTCATAAGGTCTTTTATATACATCCAGCACCTGTTCCATATTGGCCACAAACGAACTGTTCTGCTTGGGGGGAATAACCCAGCCCCTTACTTTCCAAGGCTTAAGTTCATTTTTTTTAAAGCATTGCCTACGGCAACATGGGATATACTCTCAACATAATTAAGTTCTACCAGCTTGTCTGACAATAACCTTAGTGACCACCTGGAATATCCCGAAGGCGGCTCACTGCAACAGAGCTGTACCAGTTTGGCCTCCAATTCCCCATCAATTTTTTTCTCATATTCACGACTCGTGGGTTTTCTTTCCAGGACCCCTACCAGGCCTTCTTCAATGAACCTTTTCTTAACCCGGTCAATTGTCCGCATGCCTACTTTCAGCACCCTGCTGATCTGTTCGTTGGTAACCTTCTCTGAGTACTCACCCTCATCACAATTCAACAAAATATAGGCTGTACGGAAAGTATGGGAACTGTGAGAACCTTTAGATATGATACCCTTAAGTTCTTCAACTTCTTCTTTCAATAATTTGATCGTGTATCTTTTCATGGTTTTTCTTAAAGACACACAATTAATACGTCATATCATAGTTAACTTAACACTAGGACTCTCACCAGCAGGAAAAGTCGTCCGGACAGCAACCTGGACGTACCAACCAAAAGACTTCAAGAAATAACGGAACGCAGACAAGCAGAACACAGAAGACGGACGGAACGCTGACGGGCAGAACAGAGAGATCCACTCGATTCATGAAAAAATAATTATCTTCTCATAGAGATGCTTTTGCACACAGATGGAGACCCCCGAACGGGTCGGGGGATTGCGCCTTTTTTTACCTGTTCTGGGCGTAGAATGTTTCTACGCCTTGATATCTTTTCGTCACATCCGCTCTATGAAAAAAACAGCCATTTTCTATCAGCCACAGCCCCGTAGGGGCAGCACCTTTGTAGCAGAATGCAAAACCGCATAAGCCAGCGCCGTAGGTACGGATAGTTTTAAAATCTGCCGTTCAATCACCGCAGGGAATTTAATTGATCAATTCACCAAGCGGGTGTTTCAAAGGACAAGCCTTTTGCTTATTTTTGCTGCCTTATAATGGAGAAAAAAGCAAGAAATGGCGACGTACAATCATAAAGAGATAGAGCCTAAATGGCAAAAATATTGGGATGAGCATCAGGTGTTCAGGGCTGAGGTAGATCCGCAAAAACCTAAATTTTATGTGCTCGATATGTTCCCCTATCCGTCGGGGGCAGGCCTTCACGTGGGTCATCCGCTGGGGTACATCGCTTCGGATATCGTGTCGAGGTTTAAACGCAACAAAGGATATAATGTGCTGCATCCCATGGGATTTGACGCATTCGGGCTGCCTGCCGAGCAGTATGCCATTCAGACGGGACAACATCCGGCAATCACTACCGAGCAAAATATAAAACGCTACAAAGAACAACTCAAGGGCATCGGTTTGTCGTATGACTGGGACAAGGAAGTGCAGACCTGCGATCCGAAATATTACAAATGGACACAATGGATTTTTGAGCAATTATTCAAGAGCTGGTACAACAGGGATAAGCAACAAGCCGAGCCGGTGGAGACCTTGACCGCCATTTTTAAAAAAGAAGGCAATGCCGATGTCAATGCTGCCTGCGATGAAGGCACGCCTGTTTTTACCGCAGAGGAATGGAAGGCGATGTCAGAAGCCGATAAGCAGCAGATGCTTTTGAAATACAGGCTCACCTATCCTGCCTATGCGCTGGTAAACTGGTGCCCGGCACTGGGCACGGTGCTTGCCAACGATGAAGTGAAGGATGGTTTTTCCGAAAGGGGAGGGCACCCCGTAGAGCGCAAAAAGATGCGCCAGTGGATGATGCGCATCACAGCCTATGCCGATCGCCTGCTCGACAATCTGCAAAAGCTCGACTGGTCTGAGGCCATGAAGGAGATGCAGACCAACTGGATCGGCAAGTCTTACGGCTGCGAGCTCGACTTTAAGGTTGACAGCAAAGACATTACCCTGACCTGCTTCACCACACGCCCCGACACTGTGTTTGGCGTCACCTACATGGTGATAGCGCCGGAGCATGAGTTGGTACGCGAACTCACCACGCCGGATAAAAAGGAAGAAGTAGAGCAATATGTAAAAAAGGCCTCCAACCGCTCCGAAAGAGAGCGAATGTCTGAAGTAAAAGCCATTTCGGGTGTTTTCACAGGCTCTTATGTCATCAATCCCTTTACCGATGAGAAAGTACCGCTCTGGGTGGCGGATTATGTGCTGGCGGGTTACGGAACGGGTGTTGTCATGGCAGTGCCTTCGTCGGATGACAGGGATTTCCGCTTTGCCAGATATTATGGTCTGCCGATCCGCCGCGTGATAGCAGGCACCGAAGAACTGGAAGACCCGACGGTGAAAAAGCATGGAAAAATGATCAATTCGGGCTTTATCAACAGCATGGAATCGGAAGAGGCCGTGCAGGCAGTGATCAAATATGCCGAGGAACATGGCATTGGCAGGGCCAAGGTCAACTACAAGATCAGGGATGCGGTATTCAGCCGTCAGCGCTACTGGGGCGAGCCGGTACCGGTTTATTACACGGATGACGGCATACCCCATCTGGTGCCGGAGGATGAGTTGCCTGTGGAATTACCGCCTGTGGATGAGTATCTGCCAACCGAGACGGGCGATCCGCCGCTGGGCAGGGCCAAAGACTGGAAATACAAAGGCAAATATCCCTATGAACTCACTACCATGCCCGGCTGGGCGGGTTCGAGCTGGTACTTCCTGCGCTATATGGATCCGCACAATGAAAAGGCACTGGTAAGTGCGGAGGCCGTGAAGTACTGGAACAGCGTTGACCTGTACATCGGCGGGACCGAACATGCTACGGGGCATCTGCTGTACTCCCGTTTCTGGAATAATTTTTTATATGACAGGGGGTATATCTTCCACGACGAGCCTTTTCAAAAGCTCGTGAACCAGGGCATGATACAGGGACGGTCCAACACTGTTTACAAGCTAAAGGATGAGCATAAATTCGTTTCGGCAGGGCTCAAGGATCAATACGACGTCATAGAGCTGCATGTGGATGTGAATATCGTGCATAATGACAAGCTCGATATAGAAGCCTTCAAGAAATGGCGCCCCGAATATGCCGATGCGGAATTTGTGATGGAAAACGGCGAATTTAAGTGCGGCGTGCTCGTAGAGAAGATGTCGAAATCGAAATACAACACCGTGACACCCGACGCCATGATTGAGAAATACGGCGCCGACAACCTGCGGATGTACGAGATGTTTCTCGGGCCGATTGAACTGTCGAAGCCATGGAACACCCATGGCATTGACGGAGTGGCTAAATTCCTGCGGAAATTGTGGGGGCTTTTCCATGATGAAAAGGGCAATTTTATTGTCACCGATGAGCCTGCGAGGGCAGAGGAGCACAAAGTGTTGCACAAAACCATCAGGAAGGTAGAGCAGGATATCGAAAACCTGTCGTTTAATACTTCCGTGAGCGAGTTTATGATCTGTGTGAATGAGTTGAGCAGGCTGGGGTGCCACAAAAGGGAGATACTCGAGAAACTTTTAATTGTCCTTTCGCCGTTTGCACCGCACATCTCAGAAGAATTGTGGAGCAAGCTGGGCCATGAAAAAAGCATCATTTTTGCGTCTTATCCTGAGTTCAACCCTGAGTATATTAAAGAGGATGAGCACGAATACCCCATCATGGTCAACGGCAAACTGCGCACGAAAATTAAATTTCCGCTCACCAAAAACCCGAAGGAGATCGAAGCGGAAGTGCTTGAAAATGAAGTGGTCAGGAAATGGACCGACGGCAAACCGCCCAAAAAAGTGATCGTGGTACCAAAAAAGATCGTGAATGTGGTGGTATGATGGTGTTTATTGGGAAAATAAGCATTCTATGAAAAAACAGGCATTTTTACGCACAGTAAAAAACCTTAACTTTAAAGGGTGAAAAGGCTTTATATTATTGCGGGACCAAATGGTGCAGGAAAGACAACAGCATCTTATACAATTTTGCCCGAAATATTTGAATGTGAGGAGTTTGTCAATGCAGATGAAATTGCCCGTGGGATATCACCGTTTAGACCTGAGGAGGTATCAATTCAGGCAGGCAAGATAATGCTTGAACGAATTCGGGAGCTTTTTAATAAAGGAAGTTCTTTTGCTTTTGAAACCACTCTGGCTTCGAAAATTTTCTTAAATTATATCCAAAAGGCAAGATCATCAGGCTATGAAGTCAACTTATTATTTTTATGGCTCAATTCACCAGAGTTGGCGATAAGCCGCGTAAAAGCACGAGTTAAAGAGGGTGGGCATGATATACCAGAAAATGTGATAAAAAGGAGATATGAGAAGGGATTATTTAATTTATTCCGTTTTTATATTCCGATGGTTGATCAATGGTTTTTTGTTGATAATTCGAACAGACCTTCTTCTTTTATAGCCGAAGGCTCAAAAGGGAACGTACTGATCAGGGATGAAAATTTTTGGTTAAAATTAAAACGCAAATATCATGGATGAAAATGAGGCCACATTGAGAGAAATGGAGAAAAAGATAGCCAAAGGGTTAAGAGAATCATTTCGCAAAATGGTGGAATTTAAAAGATACAAGAAGAGCCCTGTGGTAGTTTCGAAAAAAGGAAAAATCATCTATCTGGACCCTTTTAAAATTGACATAGAAAAAGGGGAAGAAAACCAATGACCAACACCGGATTTGATTAATTTTCATGTTATGGATTTTTATTGATTTAGACCTAAATATTCAATGTTATGAAAAAATTGTTATTTCTCCTGGTCTTTTTTACGTCAGGAATATTGCATGCCCAGAGCCAGGGGCTTACACCCGATGATGTTGCTAAAATCAGTTATGTGCAATCCGCGGTTTTAAATGAGGACGCATCTGTTATCGCTTATACAGTGCTAGAGCAGGCCGATCCGTTCAAAACCAACGAACCGGCTTCGATGAAGCTGTGGATATATGACCTGAAGGGCGGCAAAGCCTTGCCGTTTGTCACCCGGGGAAGGGTGCGCAGTGTGGCTTTCCGCCCTAAGTACGGCACCATTACTTTCCTTGCCAGAAGGGGCGATGATCAACATACAAGCCTATATGAAATCGCCCTCACCGGCGGAGAGGCGCTAAAGATCTTCGAACACGAGACTTCCATATCATCCTATGAATGGTCGCCGGACGGCGAAAAGATCGCTTTTCTGGCAAAGGAAAAGGCGCAGGCAGAAAAATCAGTGTTGCCCTATGAACCGGTTATCTATGAAGAGAATTTGCCGCTGACGAAGGCATACATCGCCGATCCGGCATCGGGAGAGGTCAGGCTTTTCAACCTGCCGGGCCAGAGCTATGCCATTCACTGGAGCCCCGACGGCAATAAGGTGGCGATTGCCTCCGCTCCTACAGCCCTGGTAGATGATTCGTACATGAAGCAGCATATCGAGATTTTTAATGTTAACAATTTCAAAAAAACCGGTTATATAAACCATGATGCCAAACTGGGCACCTTTGTCTGGAGCCCCGACAGTAAAAATATTGCCATGATTGCAGGCGCCGATATCCACGACCCCATTGCCGGGCGTCTGCTGGTGGTTGGGGCCAATGGCGGAAAGCCGAAAGCCATTGCTGCTAAATTCAAAGGCAAATTCGATGACATCGAGTGGCTTGATGATAAAACCATCAGGTTTGTCGCCAGCGAAGGGGTTTACACCTCGGTGGGTACTATACGGAAGAACGGTAAAAAACTGCACAAAAAAATTGACAAAGGGAGCACGGCTTTTACTGCCCTGGCGGGAAAAGGCGATCAAATGGCCTTGTTGGGATCCACCGCGGATCACCCGGGAGAGTTGTTC
>WGED01000075.1 GCA_015492915.1 Cyclobacteriaceae bacterium | reverse complement strand
GATTAAAATGATTTTCAACTCAAACCTGACAGAGATCCTGGACGATAAGGTGAAAATGAATACTGATAAGGGTGAAAGGGAGCTATCCAATGACCTCGTGTATATTTTCGCCGGCGGCGAGTTGCCCGCCATGTTTTTGCAAAAAGCGGGTGTGGAGATCACTAAACGCTTCGGTTATATCGTGAAAACACACAAAAAGGTTGGCTGAACGCATCGCGCATATCGCCCTTGGCATCTTGTTGTCTTGCGGAATGGCTTTTTCCCAACTTTCGCCTGGTGACCTCGCACAACCCCATGCTGAGTTCGAAGGACTGAGCAACTGTACATCGTGTCATGACATCGGCAAGAAAGTAACCAACAAAAAATGCCTCCATTGTCATAAGGAGATCAGCTGGCTGCTTGGTGACAATCGCGGGTACCACGCCTCACAGGATGTGCAAGGCAAGAACTGCACCGACTGTCACAGCGACCATCACGGCCGCAAATTCAAAATGATACGTTTTGATGAAAACAGTTTTGACCACCGCAAAGCAGGCTATGCACTCGAAGGGAAACACAAAATAATCGATTGCAGGGAGTGCCATGTTCCGGACAATATCAGTGAAGTTAAACTGAGAAAGCGCAAAAGTACTTTCCTTGGACTTGATCAGCTATGCCTGTCATGTCATGAAGACTTTCACCAGAAAACCTTGTCCAGCAATTGTGCTTCATGCCACAACACAGAGGCTTTCAGACCCGCACCACGTTTTGATCACAGTAAAACCAAATTCGTGCTCAAAGGCAAACACCGCGTGACCAAGTGTATTCAATGCCATGAAAAAACAACAAAAAACGGCAAAGACTTTCAGCAATTTACGGGGCTGGCTTTTACAGATTGCAAATCATGCCACAGTGACCCCCATCGAAATCGCATACCAGGAAAATGCACGCAATGTCATAGCGAAGCATCGTTTGCAAAGATCATCGCCAGAGGCCGCTTTAACCATAATACCACAGGTTTTGTGCTGAAAGGACAACATAAAACCATCGGGTGCTTCACCTGTCATAAAAATTCAGGGGATCCTCTTAACGTCTTCCGCGATAAGAAAACATCAAATACAAAAAATTGTGCCGCATGCCACGATGATGCACATGACGGAAAATTCGGAAATAAATGTGCTGATTGTCATAATGAGAGTAGCTTCCTGGCCGTAAGGATTACGGGAAATGCCGTCACCTTCAACCACGATGTAACAGATTTCCCGCTCGAAGGAAAGCATAGCAGTGTCACCTGTAGCAAGTGTCACACACCACCCAAAGCTTACAGGATCGATTTTTCGCAATGTAGCAACTGTCATGATGACTACCACCGAGGTGAATTTGTCAACGAAAATACATCACCGGATTGCGATGAATGCCATAGCGTAAACGAAGGGTTCGAATTCACAACCTTTTCGGTGGAAAAACATGAAAAAACACTATTTCCACTCCAGGGAGCGCATATGGCCACACCCTGCTTCACATGTCACCGCAAGAGTAAACGTTGGGAATTTAACCTGCAGAAATATTTCTGTATTGATTGCCATGATGACATACACAAAGGCTATCTCGATAAGAAATTCTATCCTGAAAACCAATGCTCCAATTGCCATGAGGAGGGAGCATGGTCAGCGGTTAGCTTTAACCATAAGTCCATAGGATGGCCACTCGATGGGAAACATGCCGAAACAGCATGCCGGGCCTGCCATTTTGATGTTTCCTCTGACGGGACGGTGGTCGCACAAAATTTTGGTACACTCGACACCAAATGCGAAAGTTGTCATGAAAATATACACGGCGAGTCATTTGCTATCAACGGGGTGACAGATTGCGTCCGATGCCATGTGACGGGCAGTTGGATGCCGGAGAAATTCGACCATAATACGACGCGATTCCCACTCGACGGGCAACACGCAAAGCTCGAATGCAACGCCTGTCATAAATCTGTGATGGTAAACGGAAATGAAATCATTAATTATAAGATCGAAAAATTTCTATGCAAAGATTGTCATCAATAATATTCTTGTTATTCCTGCCCTGGGCGGCAATTTCTCAATCACCCCATGGCGACGGCCTGACCATCGATTGTGCGAAGTGCCACCATACAGGTGCCTGGACGATCGATCGCAAATCGATCAGTTTTATGCATGAGGAGACAGGTTTCACACTCACAGGTGCTCATGAGAACGCAGGCTGCGCCGATTGCCATGTCACCCTTGTCTTCGATGAAGCGCAGTCGGAATGTGCATCCTGCCATACAGACATGCACAATATGTCGGTCGGAAATGATTGTGCCCGATGTCATACCACCGGTAATTGGCTTGTTGATAATATTCCTGAATTACATGAAATGAATGGCTTCCAATTCATCGGAGTTCACAGCATAGTGAGTTGTGAGGAATGCCATTCATCCGAAACAAACCTTCGTTTTGATCCCATCGGCAATGAATGCGAAAACTGTCACCTTGACGATTATCAGAACACCCGGAACCCCAACCATGTGGAAGCGGGATATTCGACTGACTGCATGTCGTGCCACGACCCGATCAGCTACGGATGGGACACGGAGGTGATCGACCATACCTTCTTCCCCCTTACCCTGGGCCATGATATTGCGGATTGCTACCAATGCCACACAAAGGGTAATTTTTCTGCTATTTCCACCTATTGTTTTGCCTGCCATCAGAAAAACTATGAGCAGACTGTCAATCCCAGTCATCGCGACGCCAGCATTCCCAACGATTGTGTATCCTGCCACACTACTGATCCCGGATGGCACCCTGCAACGTTTGATATTCACAATAATTACTATCAACTCAACGGCGCCCATGCCGCCATCGCTACAGGCTGTGCAACCTGTCACAACGATAACTACAGCAATACACCTAACACCTGTGTGGGATGCCATCAGAATGATTACGACAACACTTCAAATCCCAAACATGTAAGTGTGAACTTTCCGACAGACTGTGAACAATGCCATACAGAAGACGCATGGTCTCCGGCCAGTTTCAACCACGATGGACAGTTCTTTCCGATTTACAGCGGCAAGCACAAAGGCAAATGGGACACTTGTACTGATTGCCATACCAGCCCCGACAATTATGCTGTTTTCTCATGCTTTGCCTGCCATCCTAAAAACAAAATGGATGACAAACATAAAGAATATCAGGGTTATGCATATGACAGTAATACTTGTCTCCAGTGCCATCCGGATGGTAGCAAGTGACAGAACATTACATAAAAAAACAGCATGAAACCGATTATAACAATTGTTCTTGTTTTGCTCTCGATCTGGCATGCCATGGGTCAGGGAAGATCTGCTCCATTGCAGGGTGAGATAACCTATGCCACTTCGAAGAATATCTATGTGAAATTCAATACGACGTCAAAGATTAACACAGGTGATACACTTTACATCAATACCAAACCTTGCCTGATCGTAATCAACAAATCGTCAAGATCATGCATCTGCATAAAAACAGGTGATTGCGACCTTGCCAGAGGAACGCAGGTAGTCCACCGGCCTTCCAAAAAACAGGCGAGTGGGACAAAACAAAAATCGCCCAAAACTCATACAAAATCGGCGTTTGACGAACCCGTGATTACTATGAAGCAAGTAATGGAAGAACACAAGGAAAAGATCTCCGGCTTTGTATCCGTATCGGGATATGGCCTGTTCAATGACAAGCGCAACTCCAGAAACCGTTTTACCTCCAGACTGTCTTTCAATGTCAGGAATATTGCCGGATCAAAATTCTCCTTTTCTTCCTATTTGTCTTACAAGCAGAATTTTATCCCCGGTGCAGAAGCAGTAAACAGACAAACGATGTTCTTCAACGTGTATGACCTTGCGATTAAATTTGAAGCGTCTCCCGGCTTGAAGTTGCTCATCGGCCGCAAGATCAACCCTAAAATGAGCTCAGTAGGCGCGATCGACGGACTGCAGAGCGAGTTCACTTTCGGAAATAGTTCTATCGGCCTGGTAGCGGGTACAAGACCGGGGATCTATGATTACAATTTCGACCCCATCTTATTACAGTACGGAGGGTATTACAGCTTTGCGACCACTGCACGCTCTTTCTTTTCGACAACCACGCTAGGCTATATGGAACAGAAAAACAACGATGCTATCGACAGGCGTTATCTTTATTTTCAGCATTCATCGTCGATCATGAGAAATCTATATTTATTCACCTCCTTTGAAGCAGATCTGTATAAAACAGTAAACGGCATACCCGAATCAGACTTCAGGATGACAAACATCTATGCCTCATTACGTTACAGGTTCCTGCGCCGGGTTAATGTATCTCTCTCTTATAATAATCGCCGCAGGACCATCTATTATGAGACTTACCATACGGAAATTGAGAAACTTCTTAATGACGACATCGCCCGGCAGGGAATCAGAGCGGGTATCAGGGTAAAAATGCTTAAAAATCTGACCATCGGGGGAAGTTACAGCAAGCGTTTCCAGACAGATGAGCAAAACAAATCTGATAATATCCATGCCGATATTTATCTATACAATTTCATGGAAGGGAGACTGAAGCTTAGCTATAATCAGAACACTTCAAATTACCTGAAGAGCCAGGCAGCCTCCGTGTTCTATTCCAGAATGCTGAACAATTGGCTGAGCCTCGACATTTATTACAGGGCGCTGGAATATTTTTATTTTACACGGGAAGCATCGCTGAACGGCTCAAAGTCGTTTCAGCATTTTACAGGCGCCGATTTTTCGGTGTTTCTACCGGCGGACATTACAATAAGTCTGATGGCAGAATATTCACATTTAATTGATGAAAACAATTACCGTTTTTATCTTAAGCTCATAAAACGATTTCACACTAAGAAAAAGAAATGATGACTACGAATCGAATGAAAACGGGTATGATATTAATGGCGGTTTTTGCAATTTTTACCGCCTGTAATCCCACTGGTAAAAAAGCAGAAACCTATGACATCCCATTGCAAAATAACACTGGCCAATCAGCCGAAATATCAAAGGGGAATCAAGAGTCTTCCATCCGGCAAAGCGATGAGATTCACAAAGT
>WGED01000074.1 GCA_015492915.1 Cyclobacteriaceae bacterium | reverse complement strand
TGAAATCGTGTACGGATATCCCCCGGAATATATCTCATGAAAAAACGGCTATTTTTTCATAGCCTGAAAATGATACCATTAGCAAAGGGGCTGTAAGTGGCCAGGTTGACACAAAACAACGCACCACAAATTTTCCATCTATAATTATTTCAGTCCATTAATATAATCCGGCGTTACAAATAGCGTGATATTGCGTAAATTACCATTAGGATAAAATAAATTGCTTCCATGAAAATCTGATTGTTTTTCGTGGAAAGGAAAAAGAGGGGGGTATTATGAATCTACTCAGCGGAATGAGTAAAAAACGTATTTACTGGATGTTGCAGATTGGCGGGTGGATGCTCTTTGCAGCTATCAACCTGTTCTTAACCTATTTGCAACACAACCTGAATATTTATTCTTTCTTTTATGCCGTATTGCTGTCGGGTTGGTTTATCGTGAGTACGCATATTTTCAGGCATTTTATTCAGAGGTGGAAATGGCTTGAGTTGCGTGTCAATGCAATCATCATCAAAGTGCTGTTGTTTATTGCTGTGTTAACGGTGACAAACTTTATGGTACACCTGCTTATCCTCATCTCGCTGGGTGTATTTAATTATGAATACGATCTTGACCCCTCTATCATCGGCGCCAATGTATTGTCCACCTTTTTCATCTATTTCGCATGGGCGCTCATCTATTTTATCTATCATTATTTTGAAAGGTATAACACAGCGCTGAAATATGAGGCGCTGAAAAATGAGGTTGAGTTGAATAATCTGAAGACACAGCTTAACCCGCATTTTATTTTTAATGCACTCAACAGCATCCGTGCATTGGTGGATGAAAACCCTCAAAAAGCCAAAGAGGCCATCACACAATTGTCCAGTATTTTACGCAGCTCGTTGGTTATCAGCCGCAACAAGCTGACATCTTTTGCCGACGAGCTCAATGCCGTGCGCGATTATCTCGACCTTGAATCGATGCGCTTTGAGGAAAGGCTTAAAGTGCGGTTCGATATTGATCCGGGTACACTGAATTGCATGGTGCCCCCCATGATGGTGCAGACGCTAGTGGAAAACGGCATCAAACATGGTATTTCAAGGCTGAAAGAAGGGGGTATCATCTCGCTCGAAGCAAAAATGGAGAAAAGCATGCTGAAGATAAAAATCCGCAATAACGGACATTACAACAGCCATGATATAAAACCGAATAAAGGTTTCGGACTTGAAAATACAGTAAAGAGACTGAAACTTTTATATGGCAATTCGGCGTTATTCAGGATTACAAATGAAAACCAAAATACGGTTCTTACCGAAATAAGGTTACCCCAGAATGTAGAAGTCGCACATGCCGATATTTTGAGATGACTAAATTTTCATGACTTTGTATGCTTACATGTTCCGTATAAAACCATTGATAAAACAATATAAAAATGAGAGCACTGGTAATTGATGACGAACGTTTGGCAAGAAAGGAGTTGATCTCCATGCTGGATGATTATAAAGAAATAGAGATTGTCGGCGAGGCCATGAATGCCGATGAAGCTGAAGAAAAGATTGATGAACTGAAACCCGAACTGCTTTTTCTCGACATTCAAATGCCGGGCCGCAATGGCTTTGAGTTGCTCGAATCACTTGATAAATCGCCGAAAGTTATTTTCACAACCGCTTATGACGAATATGCAATCAAGGCGTTTGAAGTAAATGCACTTGATTATCTGCTCAAACCCATACGCAAAGAGAGGCTTGATGAAAGTATTAAAAAAGTGCTGGAGGGGGAGGAAGCGGTAGCCAGGGTTCGGGAAAAGCAGGAAGACGGCGAATACAAACTTGGACTTGACGACAGGGTGTTTGTGAAGGACGGTGACAAATGCTGGTTTGTCAAATTGTCGGACGTTCGTCTGTTCGAGTCTGACGGTAATTACATAAAAGTATATTTCGATCGCTTCAAACCGATGATTCACAAGTCATTGAATGCGCTAGACAAAAAACTCGACGATCGCTCATTCTTTAGGGCTAGCCGCAAACACATCATCAACCTGAGTTGGGTCGAAAGCATCGAGCAGTGGTTCAATGGTGGTTTGCTCGTTAAAATGAAAGGCGGCGAGCGCGTGGAAGTGAGCCGGCGTCAGGCATCGCGCTTCAAGGATATGATGAGTTTGTGACAATACCGGGAGACGGGAGACGGAATTCTGAAGTAAGGGTTAATGTCCCGCTTCCTGCTTCCCGCTTCAGGCTCAACCCTTATTTACTACTCATACCATTCCGAGATCAGCTCGAGCGGCTTGCGCTGCAGGTCGGGCACCATACACTTATCGGCAGGGTAGCCGACAGGTATCAACAGAAAAGGGCGTTCATTCTGTGGTCTTTTCAGTATTTTAACAAGAAAATTCATAGGGCTCGGCGTGTGTGTCAGTGCGGCCAGTCCTGCATTGTGGATGGCGGCGAGCAGCATACCACAGGCCAGACCCACAGATTCTTTCACATAATAATTGTTGAGTTTGTTGCCATGATCGTCGAGATCGTAACTCCTGGAAAAAACGGCGATAAGCCATGGCACGGTTTCCAGAAAAGGCTTTTGCCAGTTTGTTTTGAAAGGCTTAAGGTCTTCGAGCCACGAATCGCTCATCCGTGACTTATAATTATTATATTCCTCCTTTTCGGCTGCTTCACGTATTTTCCTTTTGGTATCCGGATTGGAAATAGCACAAAAAGTCCAGGGCTGCTTATGTGCGCCTGATGGAGAGGTCGAAGCGGTTTTTATAATATTTTCAATGATATCGCGCGGCACAGGCCTGGATGAAAATTCGCGCACAGATCTTCTGCTGTTAAGTAATTCATAAAAGATCCGGCTTTTGTACAGCATTTCCCTTTCGTCGAGCCTGGTAAGTTGGTAAGGGATGAATTTTTCTTCGTGTTCTGACATAATTGTCAAATTAATAAACATAGAGGTAAATGGCGAAAAAATGACAGATACTTCCTCCCAACACAAACACATGCCAGATGGAGTGATGGTATTTCAACTTTTCATTGGTATAAAAAATAGTTCCGAAACTATAAAATAAACCACCTGCCAGTATAAGGATGAGCGCTCCCACAGGGAGATTCTGATAGATGGTTTTTATTTTGATCACAGCCATCCATCCCATAGCAAGGTAAATGATGGTTGACAAATGCTTATACCTGCGTGTCATGAACAATTTGTAGACAATTCCAAAGAGGGCAATGCCCCACACGGTAATGATAAACCAAGGCCTGATCTCGTCACGGAGTGCAACCATAAAAAGCGGTGTATAAGTGCCTGCGATAAGCACAAAAATTGAGGAATGATCAAGCACACGTAACACGTGTTTTAACGCCGGGTCTGAGACAGCATGATAGAGGGTTGAAGACATGTAAAGTAATATCAGAGATCCTCCGAAAACCCATGCACTTAGAATTGCCCAAAAGTCATGGAGTGGATATGCTTTCAGCAACAATGCTGTGAGCCCGGCCAGGCTGAACACTACTCCTGCCGCATGAGTGACCGTATTGGCCCTTTCCTGTTGAGAAAGACGGGTAAAACAGGGTGATCCGGTAGTCACAAATATGTGTTATATTGTGTTGCGGGCACAAATTTATGCAATTTTGCTGTATTAGAAAAGTACAATTTTTAATTCATGTTAAGCCATTGTTAAATCAAAAATTTAAGTGATAAGTTTAAGCTGTTGAATATGTGGATGTTAAAAATTTTAGCAAAAATTTGTGGATAACTTCTAATAAAAAAATTTGTGTTAAAAAACAGTAATAACTACTTTCAAAAACGATTGGCACTTTATCAACATTGTGCCGATTTTTTTTACTTGAGTCCATCTCCGGCAGTAAAAAACCACAAACCGGTCGTCAACTATAGTTTTGGAGGGCAAAAATTTGCCTGAATTATTT
>WGED01000073.1 GCA_015492915.1 Cyclobacteriaceae bacterium | reverse complement strand
GAAATAAATTATCAGAGTTGTCTAAACCGCCAGCACTAACTGGTATTAAATGGTCCCATCCTGTCGCTTCATTCTCCAAACAATATCCACATGGTGTACCTATTTTTGGTGGTGCGATATATTTGCGATTCCTCATATTTCTGCCTGTAATCAATTGCTACGGATTGCAACGTTACTTTCGCACCATGCTCTGTGTTTGTCAATATCATCTTTTAATCTCAATATGATTAATATTAGTATTCTCTAATATTTATCCTTCTGAGCCATTATTTCGCCTTTCCCACCATGACTTTTTCCGCATAGAATTCCACCCCTGTCATGGCGACTTTCCCCTTTGTTGCTTGAGCGAACGCATCCAGCATTTTCTGATCCACAATTTTGTATTCGTCAGGGACTGCTTTTGCATCTGTTACACGGGCCTTCCATATCGTCTTGGTATACTGTCCAGTAACAGGAGGGATATAGGCTTCCACTTTCGGCGCAACGATTTCCGATGCTTTTGATAAAGCTGTTTCAGCCTTGACCTCGGATTTTTCTACGATCTTTTCCGCTTCATGTCTTAACTTCACGGCGGCGGCAAGATCGTTTGCCTTACGCGCTTCTTCTTCTTTACGTCGAAGTTCTGCGGCTTCTCGGTCCGCTTTTTCACGTTCGGCTCTAGCCTTAGCTTCCAGGGCTTCGCGTTTTTTTCTGGCTTCGGCTTCCAGTTTTCGTTGTTTTTCTCTGGCGATACGCTCCTGTTCATTCTCATAATTGATTAATTGTTTCTTAGCGTTTGATTCCGCCTCTTTAAGAAATTGTAATGGCGCTCTGAAAAACTCATCCACGCGCCGACATCCTTCAAGGTAAGGTTCTTTCAGGTGTTTTCGATGGCCGTCAATCTCGTTGAATTTCGCCTTGATGGATTTACGAAACTCAGAGACTTGCTCAAATTCTCTAGGTGTTCTGACCTGTAAGACAAGAGCCTTTTGTTTAGTTTCTTCGGCTTGTTTGGCTAATTGATAAGCCTTTTCATCTTCAATTTCTATATTCATATCATTTCGCCTGTAGTTTTTTGATAGCAGTACGTTGAGCACTTGTAAACATTTTCCATAGCTCCGCCTGTTCATCTACACTGAATCCTGACCATAAAGATTTCATCTTTACGGCATCTCCAATAGTCAGATAATCAAGCGTGGCTGCATGAACCTTGTTTCTCACTTCCTCGGTTAGTCTAGGGTTTTGTATTGTTGAAGTTTGCTCCTTGGCTTGCGGCAATTCCTCCAAGTCTTGAGCAAAGATGTCACTGGCTGCTGTGGCTGTTAGCACTGCGTCCACATGGGCGCGTTTCTTTGCCATTTTAAGGACCGTGTTATAAATATCTGCAATATCAGGGTTATCCACTTTCCCCATAGGTTGATTGATAATATCAGGATCATCATCGGCGAATTTCGCTCCACAGCCTCCTTTTTTGGCGAAACACAACCATCCCCCGCCGTATTCTGCCTTGCCTTTGATGATGGTTTCTTTCCCGCAAGCCGGGCATTTTCTGGAAGCTTGACGATAACGATATTTACTTTCCATTGTCGAACAGATGCCTACCCCCTCGCCGAATACACTTTGGCTCGGGATATGGGTTAACGTGCAACGTACTTCATATTCCCTGTGATTTCCCGGAAGTTCAGTTTTATTGACGGTATAAGTGGGTGCCAATCGAAAGGTCAATGACAGTTTTTCGGCACCGGCTTTCAACAATGTAGGCTTGTCCCCGCATCCAGGAATAATCCCGTAATGGGTATTTTCCACCATTGCATCTTTCATAACTTCCTGAATAACTTGAATCTGATGTTTGATAGTCGAGACGGAAAGCGGAGAACCTATTTCCTCGTAAGGCTGCAATTCATTCATGATTGTCCTCTTGAATAGCGTCTAGCCAATAATTAAGTTCATCTTTCTCTTCGCGTGTTAAGTCATTCGGGTTCGCTGTTTCCGGTTCCAAGTAAGCTTTGTAATAGGCTTTGCTTGTTTGGCTCGTGGCATTTCCTCTAAGCCATATTCATCATCAAGCTCAGCAGACCCTTTGTCATCGTCGAAAAGCCGCAGGTCTATAAAGCCTGTCTTCATGTTTTCCTCAATAGCCGCCTTTCTTGATGGATCTTGAAGACGGGCGATTCTGATAAGTTCTTTTTCCAGGTTAGTCATAACGGTATCCTCACGTTCGCCCATAATGTCGTTGCAGTATCAATACCCCCGGTCCCTAAGCGGTCCGTAAATGTAACAGGCCCAAGACCGTAACGAGCTACCCCGAAAGAAATTGTATTTTTATATATACCGCCCAACCCAACGATAGGAACCACTCCATATTTATCTGTACGATAAAACTCCGTCCAGTTGTAGCTAACCTCGTCAACCTCCGCGATACCTTTTGCCAGGTGTTTGTACTGTTTCCAATACCCTTTGTATAAATAGGCCCCACCTCGCACGTACAGATTTATATTTTTTGTTACTTTGAAATAGCGCAGGAGGGAGCCTTCAACACCTTGTATTTTTCCCAGACCGGAGGCTACCCACAGACGATTGCACTCGTAAGTTTTGCAAGACAAGCTGTCCGAATCGCTTGGAAATTCTGATACTAATGAGACTTTTCCCAAGTTGGAGTATGCAGCTTCCCAGCCCCATTTTTTACTCCAATACCCACCTATACCCATTCTACCACTTACGTCTTTGTAGTCTTTATAGGCGGGCCAGTTCGGATCGTTGTAGCACCACACACCATCCGCGCAGCGGTCTTTAAACACTGTATGACCCAGACCAAGCACAAAATATTTGTCCGCATAGACAGCAGACATCAGGCTGTAAAACACGATAAACGTAACTGTCAGTATAATGTGTTTAATCATTGTTGTTCTCCTTTTATAATTTACCACTCAATAAATTCAACATTGCACCCATACCGAGTTCTGTATCTGGTGCGATGGACCTAACATAGTCACAATATTTCGCTTTTCCTTTATTTGATATACAGCGTAGGTATTTGCTTTCAACTTCTGCGGCACGGAGGATGCCTTTCAACATAATCTCGCACTGGCTTTTTATCCAGGATTTTTCATATCGCGGGAATTCTTTTGAATCACAATGTGATGTATCAAACCCATAAACCGATCCTGTATTATCATGTTCGGCATACGTTATTCCACCATGAACTGGAATATAGGAAAGTATGCCATTGTGTCCAGATTCTCTAACTGGCTTTTTAGGAAACATTACATATCCATTAAGCCCTTCTATTGGGGCAGGAACAATCCAATACTCATAGCCACTTATTTCCCCGATCTCTATAGCTTGCTCTCGTATTTTTTGGTTTCTGCTCATTTGTTCTCCTTTAATATCTCAGCGGCTTTGCGGAGATCGCCTATAGTTATTTCTATATCTACAGCCGCATACTCATTATTTTTATATATTTTATTAGTAAAAAATCCGCTTGATCTAGCAAACGGCCTCAATGCTTCTCGGAGTTTTTCAATCTCATTGAGATATTTATTTGCGATTTCCATATGACTTGTAACATCATGTTGTAATGCTTCGATCTCATCGGCGGCTTGTTCCAAAATAAGGCGAATCTCAAAAATATCTTATTGGGAAAGGTGAACAACTGTTTTCAATTTCATTGATTGTTCTCTTAACTTATCTGGCGTCATTCTCCCCTCCCAAACCAGCACATAGAGCCAAATAGCCATCCCAACACGAATGCGAGGATCAGATACGCAAGGACGGCGAGTAGGATTGTCATACCATCAGTATACACACTGGATAATCCATGTCAATGGATTTAGATAAAAGTTGACAAATACGTTGGAATGGTTATAGTAATGGTATAGGAGAAGCGAAAAATGAGCAAGAAAAATTTATCGAAATGCGACCAATGCAAAAAACCATACAAAAAGGTCAGGTATTGGCAACGGTTCTGTTCCACAAAATGTCAGCAAAAATGGAACGCTGAGTTTCGGAAAAAGGCATTAGACGAATATAGAAATGGCAAAAACTGAGCTAATCAAAGTTATGAAGGTTAAAGATGTGATGAAGTACGGTCCTCCCAAAGTAAAAAACGGGAGGCTTATCGCACAACCTGTTTGCTCAGACGGTTATGGCCGGTTAATCCAGTTTTATAGACAAGAAAGACGGCGAAACGACTAATGGGAACTAGGTACATTATCTCAGTCAGTTGTCCTAAATGCGGGTCATGTAGAGATGATGTCTATTACGCTCCGACTTGTGGGTTCGTTACTTATCAATGCAAATGTGGAAACAAAATTGATCTAGAAAAATATACTGGGA
>WGED01000072.1 GCA_015492915.1 Cyclobacteriaceae bacterium | reverse complement strand
TCACTGTAATAGTGCATTATGCATCCTCATCAAACGTGCTGATTTTCTTCCCGCCCTGGTGGGACAAGTTGTACTTTAACCTCTCATTACGAAATCCTGGTGAGAATTTTGGGTTTAATTAAAAAATCATCAAAATCTCATAGGCCGGGGCACGGGTCCGCAGCGCACCAACCACCACAAAGACCCGCGCCGGATCAACTTGTGCCGGAGGCCTCATGAGAAAAAGGTGATTTTCATAGTAAAAAAATACAACCGGATTGCATATGAACCGTGTATGAACAATAATGTATATTTGGTGTTATTGTTAATTATGAAACTTTAATCCGAACTATTATGTCAAAAGCAAGTGTAAATACCACCTGGCTCGAAGATATGGCCTTCGAGGTGGAGATCAACGGTCATAAACTTATCATCGATGCAGAACCTCATGTGGGCGGCAAAGACCGTGGCCCGCGACCGAAGCCTTTTATGCTGGCCGCACTCGGTGGCTGCACCGCCATGGATGTGATCTCGATCCTGAAAAAAATGCGTGTCGATGTCGAAAAATTCAATGTTCGCGTCGAAGGCGATCTGACGGAAGAGCATCCGAAGCATTTTTATAAGATGCACGTCATTTACGAATTTACCGGCAAGGACCTGCCGATGGACAAGCTGGAAAAAGCGGTCAACCTGTCAGAAGAACGATATTGCGGTGTGAGCGCAGTGTATCGTAAAGCGCTGGAGCTGACCTCCGAGATCGTTGTACACGAGTTGTAAAATGTAACAGTCGTTATGAAATCAAAATCCCGCAACCGCGGGATTTTTTGTGTTTATTACTTCATATCATCCGAAAGGGAATAGGGGTGATATAGCTCGCTGACGCCTCTCTTCTTGTTGGGTTTATTGCTCATGTAAAAGGTAAGTTTGCCTCCTTTCATGATGTCCTGGTGCGATATCCAGTTGTATTCGTACTTGTCGCCATTCAGTTCGATTTTGTCCACATAAAAATTCTGGGGGCTGTTATCGGGCGCTTCTATCACGAAGGTGTTGCCGTTGGGCAGGCGCATGGTCACTTTATTGAATAACGGCGAGCCGAGCACGTAGGAGGGATGCCCCGGGGTAACGGGATAAAAGCCCATCGCACTCATTACATACCAGGCCGACATCTGGCCGTTGTCTTCGTCGCCGCAATAGCCGTCGGGTGAAGAACTGTACAAGTTATTCAGGATGGCGCGGACCCATTTCTGGGTTTTCCACGGCTGACTGGTGTAGTTGTACAGATACGGCATATGCTGAATGGGCTGGTTGCCATGGGCGTATTGACCCATATTGGCGAGCACCATTTCCGTCATTTCATGGATTACATGGCCGTATGAGCCAACTTTAAATTCGGAAGGGGTCTCGAAAACAGCGTCGAGCTTTTTAATGAATTGTTCGTCCCCGCCCATGAGATTTTTCAACCCTTTGATGTCCTGAAACACAGACCATGTATAGTGCCAGGCATTGCCTTCGGTGAACGCCCCCCCCCATTCGAGCGGATCGAAAGGTTCGTACCAGGTACCGTCAGGACGACGCCCGCGCATAAATTTTGTTTTCGGGTCAAACACATTTTTATAGTTAAAAGGCTTGTTTCTGAACTGATCGATATCGTCCTGGAATCCAAGCTCCTTTGCCATCTGCAAAATGCAGAAATCATCATAGGCATATTCAAGTGTTTTGCTCGTCGCCTCCCTGTACTGCGGGTACGGAACCCATCCAATCTTATTGTATTCCCTGATGCCGTCTCTGCCGGGGGCCCAGCGCGGTGGGGTGACAAATGCATCTTTTTTCATGCCCTGATAGGCCAGCTCCACATCAAAGTCATTGATGCCTTTCATGTAGGCGTCGGTAAAAAGCGATGCACTGTGTGTGCCGATCATCACCTTGCGGTAACCGGGGCTGGGCCAGATCGGCAGCCAGCCGCCTTCCTTATAGGCGTTGAGGAGACCTTTCATGATATTGGCATCGCGCTCTGGGTACATGATGGTATAGAAAGGGAAGAGTGCCCTGAACACATCCCAGAATCCGACATCAACAAACATGTAGCCGGGCCGCACATTCCCGTTGAAAGGGCTGTAATGAATCATTTTACCCTTGTCGTCGATCTCGTAAAAGACGCGCGGGTAGAGCATCATCCTGTACAGGCTGGTGTAAAAAGTCTCCCGCTGAGCTGCCGTAGCACCTTCGATGGTGATTTTGTTCAGCTCTGTGTTCCATGTCTGATGCAATTTGATCTTAAGTTGATCAAAGGTAAACCGCGACACCTCCCTGTTGAGGTTTGTCACTGCCTGCGGCAGGCTGATGAAGGATGTGGCGATCTTTACATTGACCTGTTCGTTTTTGCGCGTTGTAAACCGAAGGGCAATTCCTACGTGGTCACCCTCTATTTCGCGCTGCAGCGTTTTGATCGACCCTTCATCCCAGATAGAGAAATTGTCGAAGGGCTTGTCGAAATCGACCACAAAATAGATAGCAAAGTTCTTCGGTGTGCCACCGCTGTTGTTTTTGGCCCAGCCAATGATGCGCTGCATCTTTGGAATCACCTTGATGTATGCCCCTCCCGGCAGGGCATCAAACATTATCCAGGAAGAGGTGGATTCCGGAAAGGTAAAACGCATCATGGCACCGCGCAACGTGGCGGTCATCTCGGCGGTAATCTTTTTTTCAAAGAAATCCACCTCATAATAATTCGGCAATGACATTTCGCTGGTATGATAAAAACTCAGCGCACGCCGTTTTTCATCGATCGTCAGACCGCCGACGCCCGGCATAATGCTGAAAGCGCCATAATCGCCCATCCACGGGCTAGGAGAGTGGGTGCAGCGAAATCCGTTGATTTTTTTGGAGTCGTATTTGTAAATCCAGCGGCTGTCATGAGGCTCTGTCTGGGGCGTCCAGAAATTCATACCCCATGGGTGTGCTACAGCCGGATATACATTGCCGTTGGAAAGTTCGTAGCTCGACTGGGTGCCGATGAGCGGATTGGCATACTGGAGCAGGTTGCTCTGATTGGTCTGCAACTTCGAGAGATCCTTGAACTGGCAATCGGTCATCACCAGCACCATTGCTGCGAAAAGCGTGAGAATGATCGAACGGGATTTATTAATATGACTCTTGTGCATCTTTCGGGTTCTTTGTTTATAAAGAACGGGTTAAATTTCAAAAAAACGTATTTTTCTGCCAAACATTATCCATTATTCTTTCCGGCGCCTCTTGTGATCTTATCGAAACAGGGGTAAACCCAAAATTCTCAATAACCTTTCTATTCCGAGCTTAAACTACTTCAAAATCAGGCACTTCGTTCACGTTTGATGCGTCACCTTAAAAGTGCATTATGCCT
>WGED01000071.1 GCA_015492915.1 Cyclobacteriaceae bacterium | reverse complement strand
TAACTATATATACTACCCGTTTAAATACTCAGTAATAAAAAAAAGGCCGGTCCCTAAAAGGAACGGCCCTTATAATGAATAAGAGATGTTTGTTACAGTTTTTTAATTCTGATATTGCGAAACCAGATCTTGCTGCCATGATCCTGTAAGCCAATGGCGCCTTCCTTATACTTGTTCCACCCGGGATATTCCACCCACTTGCTGTTTTCATATCGCGTTTTAAAATCGTCACTGTTCTCATCATACTCGATGATCTTCTCACCGTTGAGCCAGTGCTCCACATGACCGTTTTTATAAACGATCTTTGAGGTGTTCCACTCTCCCGGAGGATTGAGCTTTTTATCTGCCGGTGCTGCATACATGTCGTAAGCAGATCCTGTTTTCTGAGCGTCTTTCAATTTGGCAGGAAAGCCTTCGTCATCGATCAACTGGTACTCAGGGCCCGTATCATAGGCATGTCCATATTCAGGTTTTTCAACGACATGATAAAGGATGCCGCTGTTGCCGGTTGGTGAAATCTTCCACTCAAGCTCAAGCTCAAAGTTGCCAAAATGATCTTTGGTGATAAGTGATCCCCGCATTTCGCCATCGGCCTCACCATGACCCTCACCATAGCAAACGATCATGCCATCTTCAGCTTTCCACAGCTCAGTGATCTCGTCATGACCGTATTGTTTCCAGCCATTCAGGGTTTTTCCGTCGAAGAGTGAGATCCACTCCCCGTCAGGTTTTTGTACTTCAGCAGATTGTTCACTTTTAGCCTCGGTTGCTTTTTCTTCCTTTTTCTTTTCAGAACAACCATAAATAAACAGCATGACCGTCAGGGTCAATGCCGGTAAGATCAGGTTATTAAATCGTGTTTTTTTCATGATACTCATTTCTTTAAATGATCCGTTAGTATAAGCAAAAATAATAAATATGCCGTTCTCCATATGCAATATCACTCTAAAGTTAACCCGGATTACTATCATTAAAGCCAATACCTCCCTTTTTGTGCATACAACATAAAAAAATAGCTCAATTCTCGTAAAGGGGTAATTGTGAAGAAATCATCATTCAATCTCCTGTCATGTTGATGTGCCCGGTATGATTGAAATCATAATTACTAAATCTTCATGTTGAATATCTTGGTGATAATTTTAACCGAAATCTTAAATCCAAAACTTTAACATCATTTATCATGAAAAATGTTCACTTTTTTATTATCGTGATGCTGGCTGGTTCATTATTGTTTTCTTGCAGCCAGGATAAAAAAAGCCAGAAAGAAGCCGCTGCAGGTGGTGGCCAGGAATTAAAAGACCTTCAGGCTGCCATTAAAGATGACGTCTCTAAGAGAAATATCGTACAAATCGCCGCTGCTTCCAAAGACCATACAACGTTGGTTGCCGCCGTGAATGCTGCAGGACTTGCAGGCGTGCTGGCCAATCCGGGCCCACTCACAGTGTTCGCCCCTACCAATGAGGCTTTTGACAAGCTTCCGGAAGGCACTGTTGAAAACCTGTTGAAGCCTGAGAACAAAACGAAACTGGCACAGATCATCACATACCATGCGGCAGCAGGCACTTATAGAGTAAAAGATCTCAAAAAGTTAAAAACACTGGACATGGCTACCGGTGCTGACGTGACTATAGAGGTGAAAGGAGACGATGTTTATGTAAACGGAGGGAAAATACTCGGTTCGGTTGAAGCATCTAACGGTGTCGTGCATGTTATTGACGTTGTGCTTTTGCCGCCTGAGAAATAATATAGCTTACAACTTGAAGCAATTTTGATCAGATCCCGGATTACCATTATCCGGGATTTTTTTAATCCATAGCTCAGACACCTCTGCCACTTATCATAAAAAATTGATTTTTACCATAAATAGCCATACATTATTTTTTTAATTAGAATTTGACTTTTTTAAGTTGGAAATTATCTTCTTTTGTAATGTCTTATACAAAATCACGGAGACGAGGATGATGCGATAGAATGCAAAAAATTTATAATTATTTTCTGGCAAATTATTTCGATAAAGATTATATCGAGTTTTCACAGGCGAAACTTACCTTAAATGTATTGCTCGTTTCAGCAATTGTAGCCTTCAATTTTGCATTTATTGCCTATCAGATCAATTTTAAAGCATCTATTTTCGTGACTCCTGTCATGGGGGTGAGTTATATAGGACTGGCCTTAATTCTTAAAACAAAGGTAAGACCCGATGTTATAGCTTTTTTATATCTGATCATCGGTTATTTCGGATTAATGCTATTGATCCGTTACTCGGGAATGCTATACTCAAATAGTACTCCCTGGCTTGTTTTCCTCCCAATGGCAGCTAATCTTCTGCTCGGCAGAAAAGCCTCTTATGTATGGTTAGCAATAATCACACTGACAATCATTACGCTCGCATTCCTCACAGAACATGTGCCCGGTATTGATGAACAATATGACAAAGAGTATAGCCAGATGTTTTATACGGCTTCCTATGTTGGGCTCACGGCTGGGGTTCTGGTTTTATCACTCATTTTTCAATCAGCCATGAATAATTATATCCTGCTTCTCAAAGAAAAAAACGAGTTGATCACGGATATAAATAAAGAACTGAAGCAGAAAAATGAAGAGATCATCTCCCAAAATGAGGCTTTACAACAACAAAAGGAAGAGATCGCAGCTCAGAGAAAATTTATTGAAATTAAAAATCGGGAACTGCTTGATGTTCAGGAGGAACTGAATAACATTATTGACAAACTGACACTTACGCAAACCGAACTCGCATCGAGAGAAGCTGAAAACCGTAGCATATTACAGGCTATCTACGGCACTAAATTGCTTGTCGCTGAAATCAATCGTGAAGGCAGGATAGTAAAGGTGAGCAAAGAGGTTCTTGAATTTTTTGATAAAAAAGAAGATGAGATCATCGGAATGGCTTTTATGGATATGGCAAAAAGTGTAAGGCTTGAAATGCAAAATGCACTTGATGTTGAAAAGCTGTGGGAAGGGGTGCTGAAGGGTGAACACTTTAATCATATGGCCATGCTTGAGCCTAAAGGCAAAAAAGCATGGATCAGACAAAATTTTTTCCCAATCATGAACGAATCAGGTGAGGTGGAAAAAATAATGGTAATTAGCCTGAACATCAGCGAGACCGTCGAACAACAGGAGAAAATCGCTTCACTTAATAAAGAACTCAAATCCAACCTCGGAAAGATTAAATCACAAAACGAACTCCTGTCAACACAAAGGGAAGAAATCGAGGCCATCAATCAGGAGCTTGAGAAAAGTCATAAAGAAGTACTCCGAATCAATCAAACGCTTGAACAACGCGTGTACGAGAGAACCAAATACCTCGAGTTACAAAACCAACAACTCAGCGAGTACGCTTACATCAATGCACACCTGCTCAGAGGTCCGTTGTGTAGCATTCTCGGACTTGTTTACCTACTGGATCATGAATGTCCCGACGATCACAGGGATCTGATAGTACATATGAAAAAGGCTACAGACGAACTGAATACCGTTGTGTCAAAAATATCCGATGCCATCCATAAAGGCACGCATTTTGACCGGGACGAGCTGCTTTCCTGATATGCCTTATGACGTATAGCGTCATTAAAAATCATATTATTTCCATGAATTCCTGGTAATCATTTCACGGAAAATCGTTGTCATTCTTTCCGCATAGTGATCAGGATCTGTAATATAAAACCGTTGCACTGCATGGCCGTTTGTCAGATAATTGACAATTGCCGAATCATTTACCTGAATTCTAACTTGCTCAAAACCGAAGGGATAAGATCCGGAGCTATAATCATTCGAAAACCATGGGAAAACAGCACAACTCCACAAATTGCGTAAAGACAGGTCCTTGCCCATAATATATTTATTAACGGCCTTTTCATTTGATGGGCCAACGATATACTGAACCGGATCAACCGAGTCAGGTTCATTTTTAAACATATAAAGAAAGTAATTGATGAGCCGGGGATCAGAACCTCTGAGCAAATCAGATTGTGATGCCTGCCAGTAAGATGCTTTACCTTTATTGTGCCATAAACCCCCATCGAAACATGGCACCCAATAGATGTTTGGTACATTATTCATGACACGTATAAAAGCATTTTTATCGAGCCCGACATTGTATTCTATAAAATTTCTGTCCGAGGCCTCTCCAGCGAACACAACAATTTTTGGCAATTTTTCATGAAAAAGATCGGGCCGGCGATTATACGCTGCCGCTATATCCCGCAAACTGCCCACGCTGATAATAGTCACTTTTTCATGAGTTTCTTCCAGGATTTTAATGATTTGATCGCATCCTTCCTGAAATTCCTTCTGCCACAAACCATCATCTTCCGGAAACTTAAGCTTTCT
>WGED01000070.1 GCA_015492915.1 Cyclobacteriaceae bacterium | reverse complement strand
TGTCCAGTATCTACCCTGATAAAGAAGGGTGTCGATTTGATTTCGATTATTATCTGAATGTTCATATGCCTATGTCCATAGAGCGGCTTTCAAGTGCCAAGGGGTTCCGGGGTGTTTCGGTTGAACGTGGAATTAGCATTGAGAATCCAGAAATACGTTCTTCTTATGTAGCAATGTGTAATTATTATTTTGATTCAGTGGAAGAGTTTTTGCTAGCGTTTGAGCCACATGCTGAGGAATTGCAAGCCGATATCAAGAATTACACCGATATCGAGCCGATTATCCAAATTAACGAAGTAAAAATATCGACTCAAGTGTGAAATTCATGATTTTATCTTGCTTATAAAAAGAGGAGAATAAAATGTATTCAGGTGGCTGTGAATGTAAATCTGTTCGTTACCAGTTTCAGGGAGAGCCAATGACCTGTTATGCCTGTCATTGTACTGACTGCCAGACCGCATCAGGCTCAGCCTTTGGCTTGTCCATGATAGTGAATGATAAAGACGTTGAGGTGACTGAAGGTGAGATTTCTGTCAACACGATTGACACCAATGGCATAAAAGTACAAAAACATTATTGTGCGCAATGTGGCACGTCATTTTGGTTTTCGGCGGATGAGTACCCCGGTATCATGGCTTTGAAACCCGGTACATTTGACGATACATCATGGTTTACACCCATAGCCCATTTATGGGTTCGTAGTGCGCAGTCATGGGTTGTTCTGGATAAGTCGATCCCGCAATATGAAAAGCAGCCGGAAATATCTGAACTTATTGATTTATGGGAAGGCCCAGGACATAATCTCCCTCCTGCTCAATAATCTGTGCTGCAATGGCGCGCTGACAACCCATGGCATCAATGGTCACGATACATCCTTATTTTTATCCTTGTTGCTGTATCCATATACAGTATTATTGAATAGCACGAAGGTGATGGAGTCAAGCAGTACGCCGTGATATTGGATAGATATTGATTAAAACGACATTAATTTCTGTATATTCAATAAGTTGTAAAGCCGTATTTTCACCCGATATACCGACGATATCCGGCGTATGCCGCAAAAGACCCCAAAACCGCCAATATCACGGCGTACGCCGGATATTTACCCATATCCCTTGTATAGATTTGAAAAGTGCATAATAATCAGGATGATATGAATGAAAATTCAAACAATGGAAAAAGACATAGACGGCTTAAGCTGGATACTAACCCCGCAGTGGATAATATCCGGCGTGTGCAGCTGTTTTCACGATATCCGGCGGACGCCGGATATTAAGAGTTATGCGTGAAAATCGAAAAAAATCAGTATCGTGAAGAGGAAGTGAATCAAGTTGTTCGAAAATGGAAGATATTTATTATTTCTAGATATTCTCGGGTTTAGTTCGCTTGTAGAGCGAGAGAGCCCAGAAACAATATATTCTGTAATCGATAATGCCCTTGACGCTTTTTCGAGATGGGAAGGTTTGAATCAACAATTCAAGACCATCTACTTTTCCGATACATTCTTGTTCTATCAAGAGCCAAAGGGATATGGAGATTGGGCATTTTTAGATGTGTATGGAATAGGAGCAATGCTCCTTTCAGCGCTTTTAGCGAAAGGGATACCTGCCCGAGGTTCCATTGTTTTCGGCGAGTTTGAGGTAAAAAATGACTCACAGAACCGTCATCAACTGTATTTTGGAAAGGCGCTAATCGAAGCATACAAAGCTGAACGGAAAGAACAATGGATTGGAATTACAATACAGCCATCAGCGTGGCATCCGTACGAAAATAAAAACAAGGGTAATATCAGCGCATTCGAAAATGAACGTGTATGGAAGCGCAGATCAGATGACGTACTACTATTGAACCCGTTTATCAAGTTACGTGGTTGGTACTCATACGATTTAATGGGCGAGGTCGATAAACCGTATATCGAATGGGATCAACCAGAATTTCCGAATGACATTCTCGGTTTCCGATACTTGATAGATACTGCATCGGAGTATGCGAGTAAAGGTGATTTTTCTGGTAGAGAAGCAGTTAAGTATCATTCTACGGTCGCGTTTTTACGGGAAATCATGGGTGTTGAGATGTTTAAGTGGGCTGAGCGTATTAGCCATGAAAGCGCATAACAATGCCGTTAACTCGGACGCATTTTTCGTTCGCTGCGCTCACTACAAATGCGCCGGTTACGGCTGTCGTTAGGCCAGTAAAAAAGCAAGCTCCGAGTAACGAAGCTTGCTTCATAAAAACAAAAAATTTATGTACGCGGAGTAATAATTAGTCGTTGATTTTCAACTTGAACACGGATAGGTAATCCAATGACAAAGCCATTTTTTCCAGCCAAGTGCCTTTGAGTAAAACGAATGGAACAACAGGGTTCCCTCCATTCGGTTTTGCTTTAAAACAAATAGAGACACCCATCAATTAATTGACACCCTGGCTGATCCTCGTTAGATTGAAAGGCGTACAATTCACATGAAGGAGGCACGGATGCCAAAACCTCGCAAAAACCAGGTCTGCCTGGATTCAACCCCTTATTACCATTGCATCTCGCGCTGTGTTCGCCGTGCCTTTCTTTGTGGCAAAGACG